>CALVXT010000120.1 GCA_944371545.1 uncultured Bacilli bacterium
TTGGATGGAACGAATAAGTCTTATCTTGATGTAGATAAGATTTTTTCTTGTTTAGTTGAATACTCTTCTTTTTTTATGATATAGTAAGTATAAATTTAGGAGGAAATGTGATGGCTAATATTCCTGCAAAGAAAAGCTTGGGACAAAATTTTTTGAAAGATGAAAATATTTTAAGAAAAATTGCAGATAGCTTTGATGTTACTGAAAAAGATTTGATTATTGAAATTGGTCCGGGTATGGGAGCATTAACAAAATATCTGATTCAAAAATCAAGCGATTTGCTTTGTTATGAGATTGATGAACGTTTAAAAGATACTTTGCTTTCTTTTTCTAAAGAAAATGTCCAGATTATTTTTGATGATTTTCTAAAACGTAATTTAAAAGAAGACTTACAAAAGGATTATAAGAAAATTTATGTGATTGCAAATATCCCTTATTATATAACAACACCAATTATTGAACATATCTTAGCAAGTGGTTTGATTATTCATGGAATGACTCTTTTAGTTCAAAAGGAAGTAGCTATGCGTTTTAGTGCTAAGCCAGGTTCAAAAGATTATGGCTATTTTACTGTTTTTTTGCAACATTATTTTTCTGTTCAAAAGCTTTTTGATGTTCATCCTCATGCTTTTTCGCCACCTCCTAAGGTCATGAGTTCTGTTGTTCGATTGGTTCGTAAAGAAAAACTCATAGAGTTAGATGAGCCAAAATTTTTTGAATTTTTAAAAATGGCTTTTCATCAAAAAAGGAAGACTTTAAAAAATAATTTACAAGGGTATAATTGGGATAGAATTGCTCCAATTTTACAGAATTCTGGATATTCTTTATCTGTTCGAGCAGAAGAAATTTCGTATGAGACGTTTGTACTTATTTTTCAAAATTTATGATAGCTAGTAAAGTTTTACTAGTTTTTTTCATATAGTTTTTTAGGTGAAGATTATGGTATTTCAAGTAGGCGATTTAGTTACGCGTATTAGTTATAATCATGATGTTGTTTTTAAAATCTTGAATATCCGTGGTGAAGTAGCCTATTTAAAAGGAGTTCAAGTTCGGTTATATGCTGATGCTCCTTTAGAAGATTTACAGTTATACATTAAAGAAGATCGTGATGAAGAAGATGATGAGTTATTATTGGATGATTCTTCAATGCGAGGAGATTTTTTTTATTTGCCCGGAAAGGTTTTACATATTGATGCCGACCAAGAATACTTGGAAAGATGTTTGAAATTTTATAAAAAAAACAAGGTAATGGCAATAGGTAAAAAGATTGATGAAAAAGAGGTAAGTAAGCAAATTAGAAATTTATTATTAGAATATCAACCAGATATTGTCATTATAACGGGACATGATGCTTATTATCCTAAGAAGGGTGGAATTAAGGATTTAAAAAGTTATAAAAATACGGAGAATTTCGTAAAAGCTGTGAAGGAAGCTCGAAAGTATGAGAAAAGTCATGAAAAATTGGCGATTATTGCAGGAGCTTGTCAAAGTAATTATGAAGAGCTTATTAAGGCTGGGGCAAATTTTGCAAGTTCTCCAAAAAGAGTAAATATTCATGCACTTGATCCAGCAATTATTGCTACAGTACTGGCAATGAGTGAGCGAAATAAACAAATTGATTTGGTTAGTTTGCTTGCTAAAACGAAGTATGGAGCAAGTGGTATGGGTGGAATTATTAGTAATGGCATGATGTATGTAGGATTTCCTAGATAGGAGGATTATGAATCTTGATATCGTTCGAGAAAAAATCGCTAGTTATATGAATAAAAATGTGACAGTGCAAGTATATGGATTACGAAATAAAAATTTTGAGTATTATGGTACTGTTACAGGCGTATATCCATATGTTTTTACTGTGCTAATTAATGGAACACAGAAAAGTTTTAATTATTCTGATGTAATAATTGGCGATGTTGTTGTTAAATTAGCGTAAACAACTTGAATTTTATGCATTAATGCTATACAATATTTATAAGTTGGATGACTTTAGAAGGAGAGTAAATGATGAAAATTACATCTGTAAGTGTTCGTAAGATCACAAAGGAAAATTCAAGATTGAGAGGAATTGCATCTGTTTTACTTGATGATGCATTTGCTATTCATGATATTCGTATCATTGAAGGTGATAATGGTTTATTTATTGCTATGCCAAGTAGAAAAACAGCAACTGGTGAATATAGAGATGTTTGCCATCCAATAAATCCTGAAGTTCGTAGTGAATTTACTGATGCAATTTTAGCAGAATATAACAAACAGGATTCTGAATAAATTCTAGGCAACTAGAATTTTTTTTAGGGGGAATTTAAATGAATAAAGAACAAACTTTTTTTGAGTATTTACTACAGTGGTATATGCGTGAATTACGATTTGTTTGTTTGAAAAATAATTTATCTTTAATTTATTCTTCTCCTGTGGAACTTGTTTTTCAGGTTTTGCCGGAAAATAAAGAACAACTTTTCTCGTTATGTAACATGATTAGGTTTATGGAACTTAACGCTAGTGGAAAATTTTCAAAATTATGTAATCTTTTTTTTGGATGTGATGGATTTAATCATTTTTTTTTAACAATTGAAATGGCAAATATTGAGGTTTTGAAGTTTATAGTAAATTCTTTAAAAAATTCTATAGATTTTTCAAAACAATATGCTGATTATGAAACAATATTGAAATTGATGCAAGATCTAGAAATTTATTCTGTTGGAGTTAATTGTTTTCTTGATAAAACAGATTATTATTCCTATTTATTCTTGACTAATGATTCTTTGGATGAGTTGCCAGATACTTTTGATGATAGAAAATTGTTGCCTAATTATCATGAAAATGCTACTTGCTATTATCAAGGAGTGGAGCTTTCTAGTGATAAATTTTTGATATTTAAAGATTTTTATTCTTTAGAAAAGTATTTAAAACAATTAGAAAATCACTTATCTTTAACTTTAAAAAATTAATTTTGAAAAATTTTGTATAATTTTTCTTTTTTTTCATATATTTTTTTAGGTGATAATAATGGAAATAGAAAATACTTCTCCTTTGGTTCCAGCAAATCATGAAGTTAAGATTATTGATCGTCGAGAAATTTATATTACTGGAGTTAAAAAAATTAGCAGTTTTGATCATGAGGAGTTTTTATTAGAAACAACAATGGGTATTCTTTTATTAAAGGGAAGTGGACTTGAACTCTTAAAGTTAGATACCCATGATGGAAACGTTCGAATAAAAGGGAAAATTATCAGTTATCAATATTTAGAAAATGGAAAAGCAAAAGCTAAAGAAGAAAGCTTTATGGCTAAACTTTTTAAATAATGGATGAAGTAACTCAATTACTTTCCTTTTTGCTTTCCTTTTTATTTGGATTTAGTTTTCATATTTTAACAAAATGGCATTTTAAAATTTCTGAAACTTATTCAACAATTATGAAATATGTAACCACTATTTTGTTTGTTATTAATATTGTTTTACTTTATGTATATATCATGTACCATTTAAATGATGGAATTATTCATATATATTTTCTTATCTTTGTTGCTTTAGGCTTTTTTGTTTTTGATGTTTTACAAAAACATGTCAAGTTAAGTACTTTCTTACCGAGTAAGGTTGAAAAAATCTTTCGACGATGATATATTCTAGTATAGAAGTACAAATAGGTGACGGGAATGAAAAAGAAAGGTTCAAATAAAGCTAAAAAACGTTTTTTGTTTTTATCTGTTTTTTTCATAGGTTTAGTAGGCCTATCTTTTGTATCTATTTTTCGTGATTGGTTACAAATTATGAGTAATAAGGAACAAATTGCTAGTTTAACAGCTTATTATGATGATTTGTTGAAAGAAGAAGAAAGTTTAACGAGTGAAGTAACAAAGCTTCATGATCCGGATTATGTTGCTCGTTATGCAAGGGAGAAGTATATGTATTCTTTGCCAGGAGAGTTTATTATTAAACTTCCTGAAGAATAGAAAGTTTTTGGTTAATTTAAGTTCGGATATTCGAAATGGATATTCGAATTTTGAAAAATAGGCAAACGAATATGCCTATTTTTTAG
>CALVXT010000121.1 GCA_944371545.1 uncultured Bacilli bacterium
TATTTTATTTTTATAATTATTTTGATTCATTTTTGATATAGAAATTTTATTTTTCTTAAAAAAATAAGCAATTAAAAAGAGCATTTTCTTATCTTTTTCGCAATGCTCTTTCCATTCGTCAATAATTGGTTTCATAATATTGATTTTATTTGATTTGGTAGGATTTCTAAAATCAATTGTAATTATTTCATACCCATTTTTCTTAAAAATACCACTAGTTAATTTATATAATTCTCCTTTAGGATCCGTTAGTACTACACTATGTTTTACTTTAGATAAAGCAAAATGAATTGCCATAGGAATACTTACTGTAACAGATTTTCCACTACCAGTAGATCCTACCAATAAAAAATGAGGACTTTTGTTATCAAAATATACATTTTTAAATTTTCCTAACTTTCTTTCATAATATACAGGAAAGCCTGCTTCTATAATATTATTCAAGTTGTTTTTAGTAAAAGTCCTTTTTATTTCTTTAACGGACGCAAATCTACTGCTTCCATGTTCGTTATTATTTTTTAACTTCTTTTTTAAAATTGTAGGATCTAATAACAACAGCAAAAATAATAAAATAAGATCAAAAACAAGAACAATAATTAGAGGTTTTGTAATTTTATCAAACCTAAAATTATAAAGCAAAAAAATAATACCCCAATCAACCTCCTTTCTGCCTTTTATTAATAAAAAAAAGAAAAAATATTTTTTTATTCATTTATAATTGTTCCATCTTGAATTTTATACACCTTGTCACATAAAGTTTCTATATCTTCTTTTATATGTGAAGAAATTAATATAATTTTCCCATCTTTTTTTAGTTGTTTAAAGTATTTTCTTAACTTTTCTGTGGTTTCTTCCTCTACACCATTAAAAGGTTCATCAAAAATCATTATTTTAGTATTTTCCATAATCACTTGGGCGATTCCTAATTTTTGCTTCATACCTAAAGAAAATTTCTTAAATACTTTTTTATTATTCTCTAAATTCACTAAATTTAACGCATCTATGATATTGTCATCACTTACAGTATGATTTATAGAAGCAATCAATTTTAAATTTTCATAAGCACTTAAATCGGGTAAATAATTAGGTTTATCAATCATTGCCGCTATAGAATCTGGAAAAATATTTTTTTGATAAATATCTTCTCCATTGATAAAAACCCTTCCTTCAGTTGGAGGAAGAAATCCGCATATAGTTTTTAACAACATACTCTTTCCTGAACCATTTCTCCCAATTATTCCATAAATTTTTCCACCTGTTAACTCTAAATTTATTTTATTTAATACTTTAATATCATCTAGTTCTTTAGTGACATTTTCTAAAATGATTTTCTCCATTATATCCCTACTTTCTTATATTAATACCTATATTACACTTTTTTCCAACACGAAGGGCAATAAAATAGCATAAAATTATAATAGCCAAAAAATATAAAAAATCTGTTATTAAGCAATATATTATATTATTTGTTAGTTCTACTCCAAATGCATGAAAACCTGGACTTAAGATGGCTGCTAATACACTTGGAGTATAAAAAACTCTTGAAAATTGTAAAATTAATATATAAAATATACCAACTATTACTGAAATCATTTGATTTCTACATCTTAAAGAAAATATCAAATTTATTAATCCTAATATAAACAATGAGAAAAATATCTTTAACATACTTAGAACTATCAATATAAAAGCAGGCACATTTTGATATTGACTATACATTGTTAATGAGTAACCACTTTTAGGCATAAAATTACAAAAAATACCAAGAATAAGTAAAACAATTACGAAAAAATAAATGGTTGCTTTTAATATAAACTTAAAATGATATTTTACATAATTTTTTCTAGTTTTTGTCCGTAAGACTACTTCATTCCAATTATCCAAATACAAAAACAAATTATAATACATTGCTAAAAAACTTGGAAACAAAAAAATTGTAGTAAATTTTTCGCTAGTCAAAGTTGCAATGAAAATATCAAAATAATCGCGATTGGCAAATTCAAAAGATACAAAAAAGCATCCTAAAACTAAATATAAAATAATTAGCAACGTAAATTTCCTCGAAAAAAAATAATTACTTAATGTTAAAACACTATTCTTCAAAGTTTCTCACCACTTTCTCTTTATTTTTGTAAACAAAATATAATATAGTTAAAGTTATAAAAAAGAAAACGGCAGAAATGATTAAAGACAATACGGTATCTGGAGCGCAAACATATCCTTGCATTAAACTGAAATTTGAAAAAAACTGTTGTAGCATTGATCCGCCAATATAGTAGCCAATGGTTTGCATTATATATTGAAAAAGAAAATTTATCAAATGAAATGCTATAAAACCAGTTAAAATTGAAACATATAATTTTTTAGTATAATATATTAAAAGTATTCCAATATTAACAATGGAGGCCACAAAGAAAAATCTACATAAATAAGTAAATATTATATATACATACGGATTAGTAATAATACCACTTAAATATAAGTATTCACTAGTAGGACTTACTGGTGTTAATACAGAGGGATATAATATAAAACTTAAAATTAAGACAAATGACACAACCAAAAATAATGGAATGTATGCTTGAATATACCCCTTAAATATTTCATTTTTAAGAAAACTTGAATACTTTTCCTTTAATAATGCGTTCTTTAAATAACTACCTGTAAATTTAAAGTAAATATTTTTTAAAGAAGCAAATAATACTAACAATGGTAAAATCACTTGTAAATATGAACCGTATCCATAAGTCAAAATTACTTGCCAAAAAGCAAAACTATCTTTAAACTCCAAAAAGAAATATCCATACCTAAGATCTGGGAAAATATTTACAATAACAAATATGAATAAAATAAGTGTTGTTATTATGAATTCCTTAGATTTTATATAATACTTTAGATCTCTCATAATATTCTCCTTTTAAAATATTTTATAGAAGATAGAGTTTAAATGATATATTAATTAAGTTCTATCGTCTACCCACCATTCAGCATTATTTACAGTTGTTTTGCCAAAGTGTAATAAATCTGTACTAAACTGTAATGTATAATATCCACTATGAACTACAAATAATGCGTCATGATTAGTATTAAATGATAATTGCTTTTCTCCATCAGTAGTTTTTAATCTTTGCCAGTATCCATTTGCTCCAGCATTTGAAGCACTTTCATTACTATAATATCTAACTCTTACATCTACATCTCTGGATACACTAGTTTGATACAAGAAATCATATCCTGCTCCGATTTTTTCTGAACGTATTTCGAATTTTCTTGTTTCCCAATCTCCATTGTTTCCTGGAACGGTTTCATTTCTAACATATCCAACATAATACATTGTTTTTGCAGATAAACCACAAGCACTTAAAGCAAGAGAAATAACAAAAACCAATGCTAAAGGTTTCAAATATTTCATATCAACTAACCTCCTAATATAATTCCTTTGAAATTATATTATTTTTCTAGTTAATGTTAAGTACATTAACAAACTATTACCTACTACAATACTACCTTTAAACTCTATCTAAGTAGATAATATCACAAAAGTCAACATAATACAATATTATCCAACATTTTTTACAGTAAAATACATATTAATTACGTTCAAACATCTCATAGAATTTATCTGCTACTTGTTCTTGTTTTTTAGTTATTCTAATTAATGCCTTTTCAACTTGGCTTTTAATTTTGTTTTCATCAAGTACGTTTTTAATAAGAGAAATTTTATAGCGAATAATTGGCTTATTCTCATATTTCAAATATTTTTTTCTAAATTCCTGATAACTAATTTCTGAAATTAGATCTTCAATTTTATACTTACTATTTTTTCTAAAATAAGTATTCGCATAATTAATGATTGAATTCATAATGTATTTATCTGTAGAATCTAATTTAGAATCTATCAAACTATTTTTATAAGGAGAAAATTCTTTATTTACGGAATTTTTTTCATCAAATGATTCTATCAAATCATTAATATTGTTTATTGATTTATCAATATCATTTTTAATTTTTTTGATTTCTGGATTTTGAAA
>CALVXT010000122.1 GCA_944371545.1 uncultured Bacilli bacterium
AACTAGAAATTTAAAAATGCTTAGAAGGAGGGGTAATTGTATTTGCTTGAATGGTACGACTTTAGAACTTCGTTATTTTAATAGTTCTTTAGATTTAGATACGTTAGATTCGTATTTTCTGTTTGCTTTTCATTTAAGAGATTATATTCAGAATCAGCAAAGTGATTTGGAATTACTTGAATATTATTATCAAAAAGCTTTAAAAAATGAAGATAATTTTTCTTTAAGTCGCAAAAGAAAGAAAATGATGAAAAAAATTACAAAAATGTAAAAAAAAGAAATGACAATTAAGCCATTTCTTTTACTTTGTTTGCTAATCTAGATTTTTGACGATCAGCAGTATTTCTTTTTACAAGACCTTTACTTAAAGCACGGTCCATATATCTTTGTACATCAGCAAGGAGTTTTTGAGCAGTTTCTTTATCTCCAGCTTCAATTGCTTTATCACAGTTACGAATACAATTTTTTACACGAGCTTTTAGTTCATGATTGTTTTCTGTTCTTTTAGCAATTGTTTTGATTGCCTTTTTTGAACTCTTAATATTAGCCATAATTGTCTCCTTTCTTCGTTAAATCATGTATAATTCTAACAGATTTTTTCTTGTTTGACAATCATTTTTCTACTATATTTGACACATTTTTCTACTATATTTGACAAATATGAAAAAACTTGTAGAATAGATAGGCAAAAAAGAGGGGATTTTTAGATGGATTTGCTATGGTGCTTTCAAAATGCTCATTTAGTAGATTTTGGAGAATTTTCTAAAAAACTTGTAACATTACAAAATGAATTTATTCCAGATATAAAAAAAGATAATTATAAGGCTACTATTTCAGGACTTTGGCTTAAAGAAAAGGGAAATATTTATTATTTTAAAACTGTGGGAGATTTTTATTCTTTGGTTGCTGAATTAGTGGGGGAAAAAGTAAGTAGATACTTTGGTTTAGAGACGGTTCACTATGAACTAGCTATGGGAATTGATAAAGACAAAAAAACACTTCAAGGTTTAGCTAGTAAGTATATGGTAGAGGAAGAAGTGAATTATCAAACTTGGAAAAAGTATCTTGAAGATAAACATTTTTATGGTACTGTTTCGGTTCGGGATTTGAAAATTTTAGATTTTTTTGAACAGGATTTTCCGGATGAACCGATTATCTCTCAAACTAAAGCGTTTTTTATTCGTGAGCTTTTGACTAATGAAGATGATCGACTTATTCATGAACTTTTGATTGCTGAAAAAGATAAAAACATTTCTTTAGGATATTTAGTAGATTATGCAACAGAATGTCGATTGCCTCATAGATATTTTTTGCGAGTTCCTTTTTGTTATCAGTTATCTTTACGAGATAATGTCGTTGTAGAAAGAATTCAAAATGATGAAGTATTTCAGTTTTTTGTAGAAAAAGCTTGCCTTTTTGAAATAAAAAAGATTTTGAAAGAAATTAAAGAAGAAAAGAATCTTTTAATTCCTAAAAATCTTGAAGAAGAATTTATTCAGTTTTTTTCTAAATCTCAATCTATTTTAAAGATGTATTTGAAGCGTTAATGGCTTTATTTGCTGCTTCTCTATAGGCTCTTGTAAGTCCACCAGCTCCTAGTTTAATACCTCCAAAATAACGAACAACAAAGATCGCTCGATTTTTTACATTTCTTTGCTCTAAAACTTGATAAATGGGCATACCACTTGTACCACTGGGTTCTTTATCATCGCTTTTTGAAGCTGTATTTTCTAAAATATATGCATAGGGAATATGTCTTGCTTTTTTATGTTCTTTTTTTAATGTATCGAATATTCTTTTTGCTTCTTCTTTGGTTGTTAGTTCATAGTAATAAGCAATAAATCTTGATTTTTTGATTTCTATTTCTGCAGATTGTAAAAGTTTCACTTATATCACCTTGAATTTATGATACAATAAATAAAGAAAAAAAGAAATGGGGTGGAAGTATGTTCAAGGAAAAATTAGCTCAAATACCTAATAAACCGGGAAGTTATCAGATGCGTAATAAAGATGGAATCATTATTTATGTTGGAAAAGCTAAAAATTTACATCGACGAGTAAATTCTTATTTTAATCGAACCCAAACCGGAAAAACAGCTAAAATGGTAAGTGAAATTGCTGATTTTACCTATATTGTTACCGCTACGGAGTTAGAATCTCTTTTATTAGAAATTAATTTAATCAAACAATATAATCCTAAATATAATGTTTTATTAAAAGATGATAAAAGTTATCCTTACATTGAATATATAGAAAAACCTTATCCTAAACTTAAAGTTTCAAGATATTTACAAATTCGAAAAAAAGATCATAAGAAACTTTTTGGACCTTATCCTAATGCTTATGCTGCAAGAAGGATTGTGAATTTGTTAAATCGTCTTTATCCATTAAAAAAGTGTGATGGAAATCCCAAAAAAGTTTGTCTTTATTATCATATAGGTGAATGTTTAGGCTATTGTGAAAAAAATATTGACCAGGAAAAACTCAAAAAAATGCAAGAAGATATTTTAGGATTTTTAAATGGTAATGATAAGATTTTAAAAGATAAAATTTTAGAAAAAATGGATAGTTATAGCAAAGCTTTAAATTTCGAACTTGCCTTAGAATTAAAAAAGGAATTAGATTATATCAATATTGTATTATCTAAACAAAAAATCACTTTACAAGATTTAACAAATCGGGATTGTATTGGTTATTATTTTAATAATGGATATATTTCTGTTCAAATTTTATTTATAAGAAATGGTAAAATAGTAGGTGGACACACAGATTTGTTTCCTGTTGTTAGTGACTTAGAAGAAGAAATGGATTCTTATATTACAAGATTTTATGCTCGTCATGAAATTCCTAAAGAAATTTTAGTTTCTGAAGAGATTGCTTCTTCTGTTTTACAAAATTATTTTGAAAATAAACTTGTTGTACCTCAGAAAGGGCAGAAGAAAAAATTGGTGGAGATGGCAACTGAAAATGCACGTATCAATTTAGAAAATGAATTAGAACTTGTTTTGAAGAAAGAGTATTTTACTGAGGATGCAAATGAGGAATTAAGAAAAATTTTACATTTGGATACTTTAGATCGAATCGATTTATTTGATAATTCCAATTTATTTGGCGATTGGAGTGTCTCTGGAATGGTTGTTTTTAAAAATGGTGTGCCAGCAAAAAATGAATATCGAAAATATAAAATTAGTTTTGATAAAAATGATGATTATGGAATGATGCGCGAAGTTATATATCGAAGATATCAAAGAGCTTTAGTTGAAAAAACTGAACTTCCTAATTTAATTATTGTCGATGGTGGTGTTGGGCAAATTCATGCTTGTAAAGAAGTTTTAGAAGCGTTAAATTTACCGATTAAAGTATGTGGCTTAAAGAAAAATGATAAACACCGGACGAATGATTTGGTAGATGGAGATACTTTAGAGTTGATAGATATTCAGAAAGATTCAAATGTTTTTCATTATTTAACGAGAATGCAGGATGAAGTACATAGATACACGATTACCTATCATAGAACAGTTAGAAGTAAAGGAAGTATTAGTAGTGTTTTAGATAATATTCCTGGAATTGGTGCGAAAAGAAAAAAAGAACTTATTAAAACTTTCGGAAGCGTTACCAAAATGGAAAATGCATCTTTAGAAGAACTTTCAAAGATTTTACCTAAAGAGGTAGCTATTTCTTTACAAGATTATTTAAAAAGTAGAAAAGAGGCAAGTGAAAAGTAGTAATTTAAATTCAATATGGTGATGAAAGTGAAAGAAATTTGTACACATTTTATATTTATCATATAAAAAAAGAAATCAATTTATTAAATTCTTGATTTCTTCTTCTGTTAAATTAGTATAGTTCATTATTTTTTCAATTTGTTCATTCTCAGCAAGCATTTTTTTGGCAATTTCA
This sequence comes from uncultured Bacilli bacterium, assembly GCA_944371545.1. Lineage (GTDB taxonomy): Bacteria > Bacillota_I > Bacilli_A > RF39 > UBA660 > Ventrenecus. Next base: position 3,901 of record CALVXT010000122.1, read on the forward strand.
ATGGAATTTTGTTTGCTTCCTTGTTCCATACCATGTTCTACACCTAACTCATATGAACTTTGTTTTTCATGTTTATGTTTTTCTTCTAAATCATAATACATTAAGAAATCTTCATCTTGAGTTAATTCTTC
>CALVXT010000123.1 GCA_944371545.1 uncultured Bacilli bacterium
CAACGCAGTAATCAATATAGTAGATATTATTTCAGATGGAGAAAAAGCGGTTTCGTATATTTTTGAGCATCAAGACAATATTGACATTATTATCATGGATATTATTATGCCAGGTAAAGATGGACTTGCTATATTAGAAGAATTAGAAAAAATGAAAATTAAAAAACATGTAATTATTTTATCTAGTTATCGTAAAGATTATACAATAAGAATGACAGCGCATTTTGATGTAGATTATTATATGTTAAAGCCATGTGATTTAGTATCTTTAGAAGCTAGAATAAAAGAAATTATGGTTGAAAATAAAAATGAACTTTATGCTGATAAAAAGGTAAGTCATGAAGTTCAAATGCGTGTGACAGATTTGTTGCATACACTTGGTGTTCCTTCACAAATTAAAGGATATCAATATTTACGTGAAGGCATATTAATGCTTTATCAGTCAACTGGTTTGATTGGTGGAATTACTAAAGAAGTTTATCCGGAGATTGCTCTTCGTTATAATACAACTGCTTCGCGTGTAGAAAGAGCTATAAGACATGCAATTGAAGTTAGTTGGAATCGCGCTGATTATAATACAATGAATAAGATATTTGGTCATAGTATTGATTATGATCGTGCAAAACCTACGAATTCAGAATTTATGGTAACTTTATCTGATGCTCTTCGTTTAGAAAATAAAGTTTTACCTATTTTTAATTAGTCCTAGTTTAGGACTTTTTTTGTTTTTCTAACATTTTTCCTATTTTGTGGTAAAATATTCGTGGAGAGAGATTTATGAAAAAAATATTAACTGTAATATTAGACGGGTTTGGTTGGAGTGATAATACATTAGGAAATGCTGTGAAAATGGCCCCTCCAAATAATTTTTTGGAATTATGGAAAAAATATCCTCATACTCTATTAGAAGCCAGTGAAGAAGCTGTTGGTTTAGAGCCTGGTCAATTTGGCAATAGTGAAGTTGGGCATATGACAATTGGCGCGGGAAGAAAGATTTTGCAAAGTATTGCTTTAATTCGAGAATTTTTGAATGATGATGTCGAATTAAATGCTAATTTTTTAGATATGCTTGATTATTTACATGATACTGATAAGCCTTTACATATTATTGGTCTTTTGAGTGATGGTAAAGTTCATTCTAGTTTTGAACATTTTTTGCAATTGATTGATATTTTATATAAAGAAAAAATTTCTAATGTGTATTTTCATATTATTAGTGATGGAAGAGATACGGATCCAAAATCTTTATATACGTATATTTCTAAGTTAGAAGAAAAAATGAATGAAACCGGAGTAGGTTATATTGCCTCTATCTGTGGTCGTTATTATGCGATGGATCGTGATAAGAATTTTGAAAGAACAAAGAGATATTATGATTTGCTTGTTAAGGGAGAGGGACTTTTTGCATCTAGTATTCCTTTAATGATTCAAAAATGTTATGGAAATGATTTAACAGATGAATTTTTACCTCCAATTAAAACAAAAGATTTTCAACCGATTCGCGATGGTGATGCTGTTTTGTGGATGAATTATCGAACAGATCGGGCAAAACAAATAATTAGTTCTTTTGTTCAAAATAATTTTGAAGATTTTGCAATAGTTCCAATGCCTAATTTAAAAGTTTATTCTTTTTTACCTATTGATTCGAAAATTAAAATGAGAAATTTTTTAGATCGAGAAAAAATTACAAATCCTTTAGGGGTGTACTTGGCTGATTTAGGTTTGACTCAAGCAAGAATTGCCGAGACAGAAAAATATGCTCATGTCACTTATTTTTTTGATGCAGAAAGTAATGCTTCGTTGGAAGGGTGTCAAAAATTTTTAATTCCATCTCCTAAAGTAGCTACTTATGATTTGAAACCTGAGATGAGTGCGATTGAAGTTACAAAAAAATGTGTAGCTTGCATGGAGAAAGATTATGATTTTATTTTAGTAAATTATGCAAATCCAGATATGGTTGGTCATACAGGAAATCTTGAAGCAGCAGTTAAAGCTTGTGTTACTGTTGATTTGTGTTTAAAAATGCTTTATGAAAAAGCTCAAGAAAATTTTTATACTTTGATTGTTTTAGCAGATCATGGTAATGCTGATCAAATGTTGGATGCGCAGGGTAATCCTGTTACAACTCATACAACGAGTTTGGTTCCTTTTCTTATTACGGATGAAAAAGTTTCTTTGAAGGAAAAAGGAGATTTAACGAATGTTGCTTCAACGATTTTAGAATATATGGATATTACCGTTCCAAAAGAAATGAGAGAATCGGGGAGTTTATTTAAAAAATAGTTTTTTCAAAGGAAAAGTTTTTATTGTGTCAAAAACATGTAAATTGACATGGGGGGGGGGTATCATGATAAAATTATCATAGGAAACTATGGTAATTTTTTTATAATTTAAGAAAAAAGATAAAAGATGATATAATGATGACATGATAAGATATGGTTATAAAAGGATAAAATAAACCATACTAGAAATGGGTGAGACTATGCAAAAATATATGATTCCTTTTTTTATTGTTGTAAGTTTAAGTATATTTTCTGTAAGTCTACTTCAAAAAGAAAAAACTTTGAATCAAGTAAAAAATAATGAAAATATAGAATTAGCAATATATTTAAATGACGAGGAAACTTCAAATATTCCTTTAAAAAATGAAGGTTATATTTTTGATGAAGAAAAATCCAGTTGTACAAATAACGCATTGGTTTTTTGGGATAACGAAACATGGAGTCCAGTTATAAAAAATATGAGTGAATATAAAACAAGATGTACTTTAGCTTTCCGAGATTATTATCGAGTAACAGTTGCAGATGGAGAGGATGTTCAAATTTATCCGATTTCATTTAATGATACTTCAATTTCAATACAAGCAAGTACCAATCATACTTTGCTTAAATGTAATCAAGGAGTGGAACTCACAAATATAGCTGAAAATATAGTTATAAACAATATACGAAGTGATGTATCTTGCAGTTATTATGATAATTCTTTAGATGCAATAAATAGTCTTGATGATAGTGAAAATTATTTTATCTATTTACAAGATGAGAATATTGAAGATGAATTTACTGTATTAGAAGGAAAGCATTTAACAATGGATTTAAATGGTCATCATTTAGTTACTACTCAATCAATTTATAATTATGCTTATTTAAAAATAGATTCTTCTAGTTCAGATTATGGTTACTTTACGATCAATGATACTTTTAGATATTTAGTTGCAACTTATGAAGATTCTGAACTTTATTTTAATCATGTTGAGCTTTCTACCTTATCAGATGTTGTTGAGGTTTATGATAATGCATTACTTACTATAGATAATTCTAGACTTTTCTCTTCTAGTTCAATAAATAATTCTACCGTTTGGTTACATGGTGGGAAAACAACAGCTAAAATATATAATTCATATGTTGAAGGACCATATGCTATTGGTGGAGAAGGAGGTGAAATTTTAATTGATTCTTCAGAAATTTTTGGAAATAGTTACAATGGTTTGCAAATAAATAATGGATATTCTGGAAATGTTTTAATTTTAAATTCATCAAGTGTAATAGGAGAAGTTTACGGGATTTTTATGTATGATAGTGGTGGAACTTTGACAGTTGGAGATTCAGATGATACTGAAGGGCCAGTTATAAGAGGTGAAAATAGTCTAGGTGTTTATATAGGAACTGGTGCGGTTTTTAATTATAACTCAGGTGATATTTATGGCACTAGTGCACCACGTATTGATGGAACAATAAATGTAATTGCCGGTAAAACTATGACTAGTGTTGATGAAAATGGAGTTATTCATACTTTCTTAGAATGATTTTTATTTTTAGCTTTTATTTAAAATTGATTTTTGCTATACTATTTATAGTAGAAAATAAAAATGCTTTAAGAATAGATAAGTAAAAAGTGCTAGATGTTTTGATTGTTACAATGTTAATTGTTTTAGAAAGAAGAGGATTTGAAAATGTCAAATAAAAGGAAAATGGCTTTAACAATTATTGGGGTATTGATATGCGTTTGTGCAGTGTTAGGTGTAAG
>CALVXT010000124.1 GCA_944371545.1 uncultured Bacilli bacterium
ACAAAAACAAAGAGATTTCTGAAATTATCGAATTTACAGGTTTATCTAAAGAAGAAATAGAAAGTTTAAAAAAATAGACTTTCTTTTTTTAATCGTTGTTTAAAATTTGTGATACAATAATTAAGAAAGGAAAAGTGATATTATGTCAAGAATAATCGATGTTCACGCTCGTGAGGTATTAGATTCACGAGGAAATCCTACTGTTGAAGTAGAAGTGTTTACAGAAAGTGGAGCTTATGGAAGAGCGATTGTACCAAGCGGCGCTTCAACGGGTGAGCGTGAAGCACTTGAATTAAGAGACAATGATAAAAGTAGATATTTAGGAAAAGGAGTTCTAAAGGCTGTTGAAAATGTCAATACCATTTTAAAAGATGTAGTAATCGGTATGGATGTAACAAATCAAGTAGAAATTGACCATGCGTTAATTGAAGCAGATGGAACAAAAGACAAAAGTAAATATGGTGCGAATGCAATATTAGGCATTAGTTTAGCCGTTGCTCATGCAGCTGCTGACTACTATGGACTTCCTCTATATCGATATTTAGGAGGCTTTAATGCTAAAACAATGCCTGTTCCAATGATGAATGTTTTAAACGGAGGATCTCATGCTGATAGTTCTGTTGATTTTCAAGAATTTATGATCATGCCTGTTGGAGCATCCTCTATTAAAGAAGCCGTTCAAATGGGTAGTGAGGTTTTCCATCATTTAAAAAATGTTTTAAAGGCAAAAGGTCAAGTCACAGCTGTTGGAGATGAAGGTGGCTTTGCACCAAACTTAGAAGATAATGAAGCTCCATTGAAGTGCATCATGGAAGCTATCGAAAGTGCCGGATATACACCTGGAAAAGATATTTGCATTGCTATGGATGTTGCAGCAAGCGAATTTTACAATAAAGAAACAAAAATGTATGAATTAAAAAAGAGTAATGGTGGAAGCAAAACAACCGATGAAATGATTGCATGGTATGAAGAACTTGTTTCTAAATATCCAATTATCTCTATTGAAGATGGCTTAGGCGAAAGAGACTGGGAAGGTTGGAAAAAATTAACTGAAAAACTTGGTAAAAAAATTCAATTAGTTGGTGATGATTTATACGTAACAAACCCAAGCATTTTACAAGAGGGAATTGAAAAAGACATTGCCAATTCTATTTTAATTAAAGTAAATCAAATCGGTACATTAACTGAAACATTTGATGCAATGGAACTTGCAAAGAAACACGGATATACAGCAGTTGTTTCTCATCGTTCAGGTGAAACAGAAGATACAACAATTGCGCATATTGCCGTAGCTTTTAATGCCGGACAAATAAAAACAGGTTCATTATCTAGAACCGACCGTATTGCTAAATATAATGAGTTAATGCGTATTGAAGAAGAATTAGAAGAAAGCGCAATTTATCCAGGCATTCATACATTCTATAATATTTATAAAAACTAGCATTTAAAAAGTCATGCTAGTTTTTTTAGTTAATTTATAAGGAATAACCATATTTATTTGATAGAAAATCTCATCCAAAGTATCCATTTCTTCATGGAATAATTCTTGATAGACTTCTTTTTCTGATGGATTATTCAAAACTTCCTCAGCAATTTCTTTTAAATGAGAAATGCATACATTTAATTGCTCACAATATCCTTTAATCGCTGAATTATTTAATGATAAATAGTGAATTGCTTGAAAAAACTTTTCTTTTTCTTCTAAAGAGAATAATGAAAATAAAATTTCCATAACCTTTTTTTCTTTTAAATCTTCCTTCTCAAAAGGATCGAAGGTTTCTTCCTTTTTAATTTTTTCTACTTGAGCAACTTTTTTATATACAGGAATTTTCTGTGAATTTTTTTTCATAAAAGCTTCATAAGAAGAAATAAGAGTTTGAACAAAAAAATCAACAAAAGATGGAGGCATATGAATTTTCTTTAAAACATCTGTAATTTCTTCTAAATTTGGTTGTTGAAAAGAAGATAAAGAAAAATTTTTGTCAAATACAGATTCCAATTCTTTATATTCTAAAGGAATATTTATTTTCTTTTTTCTTTTTAAATAAATACTATCATTTAAAAGAGCTCTTAATAATACTTTATAAATTTCAAAATCATTTTCTTTAACGTATTTCATCTCACTATAAATACATGAATAGTATCCCATGAAATTTTCGCCATAGTTACCTTCAAGAATATTTAAAATATTATAATATAGTTGTGTACTTTCTTTTTCATTTAAAGTAAAATGAGTAGGATTTTGAAAAAAAACTTCTTCTAGTCGAGCTGCAATAGCTTCGTCTCTCTGGATATAAGAAATAAACTCATCATTCCCAGTAAATAAATAATCTATAAATTTTTTAGCCGTTAAATTTCTTTTTTGATATTTTTCTTGAAGATATTCTAAAAAGAAATGTGCAAAATGTTCATTTATATTTAAAGATATTAAATAGTCTTTAGCTTGTTGAAAATCAAATCCTTTATGTAGAAAGAGAGACTCCAACAATTCTAATTTTTCTTTTCTTAAATTATATTCTGAAATTCCTTCCTTTTCTTTTTTTTCTACATTTCTATATTCATTTAAAGCATAGAAAATATCTTCAATTTTATACGCATATAAAAAATCTTTTTCCTCTATTTTTTTAAAATTTTCTATATAATTTTTTAAAAGAATTTCAAAAAGTTGAAATCGTTGATTTAAAGAAAAAGGCGTTAGTGTAATTTCAATCAAATGAAAATCAAAAAAGGCCGCGAAAGCGTCAAAACGTATTTTTTGATGATCTTTAATTGCTAAAACAAGCGATAATAATAGATCTGTTTTATAATGTAAGATTCTATTCTCATCAATAATATTAGGGTTGAGTTGTTGAATTATATTTTTCTCGTAACAAGTCATTTTTTCAAAATATTGTATATATTGAACATATTTATTAAAAAGATTATTTTTCATATTATCCTCCAGTTGTTCAATTATTTTATCATAGAATAGGTACATTCCAAAGAAAAATGCCGATTTTTGGACATTTTTTTGACTTTTACAACTTTACGTAAAAGAAAGTTTTATGTTATACTGTCTTAGGTGAGTAGTATGGCAAACAAAAATACGTATGATGAACACTCTATAAAAATATTAGAAGGATTAGAAGCAGTTAGAAAACGCCCAGGAATGTATATAGGCTCAACAGATAAACGAGGCATGCATCATTTAGTCTGGGAAATTGTCGATAATTCAATTGATGAAATTATTAATGGATTTGGAGATTACATTAAAATTATTCTTCATAAAGATGGTTCAATAACCGTAGCCGATAACGGAAGAGGAGTACCTATAGGTAAACATGAAAGTGGAAAAAGTACTCCAGAAGTTATTTATACAATTTTGCATGCTGGTGGAAAATTTGAAGAGGCTGGATATAAAGTTTCTGGCGGACTTCATGGTGTCGGTGGTTCAGTTGTAAACGCCTTGTCTACATATATGGAAGTAACTATCTATCGAGAAGGAAAAATCAGTCAAATTAAATTTCATGATGGTGGAAAAGTTTTAAGTCCTTTAAAAACTATTGGAGAATCTAAAAAAACAGGAACCATTGTCACATTCTTACCAGATAAAGAAATTTTTAAAAACTGTAATTTTTCTTTTACAACAATATGCGAAAGAATGCAAGAAAGTGCATTTTTACTTTCTAATGTAACTATTGAAGTAATGGATGAAGAAGACAACCTAAATGCCAAATATCATTATGAAAATGGAATAGTTTCTTTTGTTGAGTATATTAATGAAAACAAAAATGTTTTGCATAAACCGATTCATTTTACGAATACAAAAAATAAAATTGAAGTAGATATTGCCATGCAGTATACAGATTCTTATAATGAACAAATTCTTTCTTTTGTAAATAATGTAAAAACAGGAGATGGAGGATCTCATGAAGTGGGATTTAAAACAGGAATCACCAAAGCTTTTAATGACTATGCTAAATCCAATAACATTTTAAAAGGCAAAGATGCAAATTTAGATGGTGGCGACGTAAGAGAAGG
>CALVXT010000125.1 GCA_944371545.1 uncultured Bacilli bacterium
TTTTTTAATTTTCCAAGCGCCATGTTAAAAAACTCTCCTTTCGACTCTCTTACCATTTCATTGTATCAAAAAGAGTTGTTTTTTTCAATCTCTTTAGGAAATAAATTCAAAATTTCTTTTCATTCAACTATCTTTTTTTAAAAATCTGTCTTTTCTTTTAAGAATTTTTTAAATTCATCAATACTCATAACTGTTTGTTTCATAGTATCTCTATCTCTTACAGTAACGGTATTATTATTTAATGTATCATCGTCAATGGTAATCGCAAAAGGTGTTCCAACTGCATCACTTCTACGATAACGCTTACCAATACTTCCAGACTCATCATAACTACACATAAAGTCCTTAGCAAGTTCTCCATAGATTTCCATTGCTTTTTTAGCATGAACTTTTTTCACCAAAGGTAAAATTGTCACTTTATATGGAGCTAAGAATGGATGGATTTTTAAAATAAGTCTTTCTTCATCTTCCAAAATTTCTTTAGAATAAGCATCCGTTAAAATAGCAAGAACTAAACGATCTAATCCAACAGATGGCTCGATAACATAAGGAATGTATTTCTCATTCGTTTCTGGATCTAAATATCTTAAATCAGCTTTTGAATGATTAATATGTACACTTAAATCGTAATCAGTTCGATCTGCAATTCCCCATAATTCACCCCAGCCCATAGGATAATTATATTCAATATCCGTTGTGGCTTTACTATAAAAAGAAAGTTCTTCTTTTGCATGATCTCGGAAACGCAAATTTTCTTTATGTAGTCCTAAATCTTTTAAGAAAGACATACAAGAATTTTTCCAATACCCGTGCCATTCTAAATCTGTACCAGGTTTACAGAAAAATTCTAATTCCATCTGTTCAAATTCTCTTGTTCTAAAAATAAAGTTTCCTGGTGTAATTTCATTTCGGAAAGATTTTCCAGTTTGACCAATTCCGAACGGAATCTTAGCTCGCATTGTTCTTTGAACATTTAAAAAGTTTACAAATATTCCTTGAGCAGTTTCTCCTCGTAAATAAACCTTACTTTTACTATCTTCAGTCACACCTTGATGAGTTTCAAACAAAAGATTAAATTGTCTAATTGGAGTAAAATCACGAGCTCCACATACAGGACAAGTAATATTGTTGTCAGCAATAAAACTTTCTAATTTTTCATTAGACCATCCATCACCAGTTTCCGTACCATTCGTAAATTCTTCAATCAATTTATCAGCACGATGACGACTTTTACAGCGTTTACAATCAATTAAAGGATCAGAAAAACTCGTAACATGACCACTAGCTACCCATACTTCTGGATTCATTAAGATAGCTGAATCTAAGCCATAATTATAAGGATTTTCTTGAATAAATTTTTTCCACCATGCACGTCGAACATTATTTTTAAGTTCCACTCCTAAACTACCATAATCCCAAGTATTAGAAAGGCCCCCATAAATTTCACTTCCTTGAAAGATATAACCATATTGCTTACAATAATTCACAATTTCATCCATTGAAACATTTTTCATAATCCACCTCTTTCCTTTAAATGAAAAACTTCTAAAATAACAAAGGGACGAGTTTTAACCCGTGGTTCCACCCTTCTTATTCTAGAAGAATCACTTTCAATTTATATAGCTCCAGTTTTCCACACCTTCATCGCTTGTATATTTATATTATATGAAAAAATTCATGATTTATCAAGAATAAAAAGTATACGATCCAATAAAACATGAATAGCAGATGGAACTTTATATTAAAATGACTCCTGCTCGTCCACCATAAAATACTGCACTTCTTTCGTACATATACTAGTGGCAACAATCTCATTCTTGTGATTTGTATAATTTGATATCCCCCTAATTCCAAACAGCATTGAATATCATATCTTGTAAAATGACGAATTATTTTACCTTGTTATAGATCTGCAAAATAAATTGTTCATATAGCTGAAATTTTCTTACCATCATTTACAACTCCAAAAGAAATTGTGCCTTTAATTCCTTTGTACTTTAGGTTGACTTTTATAACATAAACATTTGGATTTGTAATGTACGGAGTTAAATCAGTTAGAAATGATCCATTATATATTGTAGTATACTCTTCATATGGTCTAGTAATCATACTATTTTCACCCACATAATATGAACGAGACAAATGATCGTTACCTAATGAATATGTATATTTATCATCATAATCATATTGTAAAATTTGCATACTGGTATAAGATGTGTCGTGATTTTCATATTTAGAATCAGTTTTTTTATTACAAGAAATCGGAATTTTTTGATCATTGCCTGAGAGAAAGCAGGTGTATGATTTTATATTTAATAAATAGGATTCTCCACTAATAACATTGTTTTTTTCCAGTTCTTTATAAAAAAAAGTCCCTGAATTTCCGTTTGGTATCACAAATATAATGGGGATAATCGTAGTATTATAAATTTTTTCATTCACGCTTAATTCACGACCATTTATTTGAACTTCATAAAATCGCAACTTAGTTTTAGAAATTAACATGTGACTAAATGGACCATAAAGAATTAAAAACCAAAAAAGAGTGATAAAGATCAAAATCAAAATAATTCTTTTTTTTCTTCGCTTTTTTATATATTCTACTGTTTCAACTGAAGAAACAAGATAATCATTTATAGCTTCTTTTTGCTCCTGTTCAGTTCCCTTATCATCAAATCTCATATTAATAAACTCCTTTACCTTTTCATATTTATCATAGCATACTTAAGTTTATTTTTATTATAAAACTTTAAAATTTATCTTGCCTTGAGTAATTATTTACTTTTTTGGCCAATTAATTTTCTTTTTTATCATGACACTTCATACCGTGTTCATGCATAAAATAATATGACAAAATATGACTAGGTGGTAAAATATGATAAAGGAATGCAGAATTAAAAAAGGATACACTCAAGAACAATTGGCTGAAATTCTAAACATGTCTACAAGGCAAATTCAACGAATTGAAAAAAATGAAGAAAATACAACAATTAAAACTCTAAAAAGATTACGTAAAATACTAGAAATACCAGATCAAGTTATGGTTCAAGTCTTCTATTCTAAAGAAGAATTAGAACACGAAAAAACTTCTATTTTATTATAGAGGTTTTATTTTTTTAAGAAAATCTTTACTTTGAAAGTAAATTCCTGTGTATCTAGAATAATAAGTTGAAAGAAAAAGTTCTATTTCCTTTTTAATTTCTTCTTTAATATTTAATTTTGTTATTTTAGCAATATCTACATACTGAAACAATCGAAGTAACTTAATAGTTTCTGGATGATATCTTTTTTCATTGCGATAGCATTTTTTACACAAAAGTCCACCCTGATCTGCATCTATCGTGACAATTTCTTTTTGGCTTCCACAATTAATACAAGCATCTAAGGACAAACCTACTCCTAACATAGGTAAGCATTTCACTTCTAAAATACTGGATAATACGGCTGGATCAAATCCTTCATTAGTTTTCAAAATAACAGCTTGTAAAAGTCCAAATAAATATGGACTGTGACTTTCCTTATAAACTTGACTTACAAAATCAGCAAAATAATTCACGTAACTTAAAAGCGTTAAATCTTCATGAATTTTAAACAAAGGATCAATAATATCTACATCTTTTAAAATAGAGATTTTATCCTCTTTATAATACAAATAAAAATAGCCATAAGTATATGGAAACGTTAAAGCTCTTAAAGGGCTTTTTAAGGATTTCACGCCCTTTCCCATTACACTTATTAAGCCATGTTCTTTTGTAAAAACTTTAAGTATAAGTGACGTTTCACGATAATCTACACCACTAACAATAAAACCCGTCACTTTCTCCAACATATTATTCCACTTCTTTTCCCTTATATTTTAAATAATACTCAATCTTTCCTGTTTCTTTAAATTTTTTCCAAGCTTCTTTCTTATCCATAATATTCACTCTCTTTCTATTACTATCATG
>CALVXT010000126.1 GCA_944371545.1 uncultured Bacilli bacterium
AGTAAGCAATTTGATGAATAGATACTATGTTATGAAGAGCCGAGTGCGGGAAATCTGCACGCTCGGTTCTGTGAGGGTTATATGTGGTAACACATATTTCTACTCGATATTTTATATTATTATGTCGTGATAAAAATGAAGCTCGAAATTATATGGAAATTTTGCAAAAGTTTTGTAAAGAAAATCTTGATTTAGAATTTAATCGTAAAAGTAAGTATTATCCTAGTCGATTAGGAGTAGATTTTTGTGGATATATTACTTATGAAACACATAGAAAAGTACGTAAAAGAAGTAAGATGACAATGCGAAAGCGAATAAAGAAATGGAACAAGGCCTATGAAAAAGGTGAGTTAGATTTAAAGAAGGTTTCTCAGAGTTGGAATTCTTGGCTTGGACATATTAGTCATGCAAATACTTATCATTTGATGCAACGTTATAAAGATAAAATGTTATTTAAAGAGTTATTAGATTTTGATTCTAAGCATTAGTTTTTATAAATTATTTTGTAAAATTTTTTCTATTTGTTAATTTGTAAATGTATGTCTGTAAATGAGATTTTGTTAATAAGTATAGAATAGATTTCGTAATAAAATTAGTTATTATAGAAAAATTATTGTAGTATTTTTTTTAATTAACATTATACTAGTAAATCAAAGACAAAAGATACAATTGCACCAAGTAGTAGTTTTACAATAGGAAGTAGTACAACAGGAAGTAATGGATGGTATAAAGCATTAACTGTACAAGTAAATTTAAGTGATAATGGAAGTGGAGTTTCTAGTGCAAAATACTGTACAACAACAGGAAGTACATGTACACCAAATGTAGATGCAAGTATAAGTAATAATACTTTTAAAGTAACCTTAGGAAGTAATGCAAGTGCTCAAAGAGTATGTACTCAAGTGACAGATGTTGCAGGAAACACATCAAGTACAATTTGTAGTGGAACATATAAAGTAGATACAACAAATCCAACAGCCAAGATAAGTGCAAGTTCAAGTGGAAGTAATATTACAGTAAGTGCCAGTGGAAGTAGTGATGCACATAGTGGAATAGCTAGTTATCAATATAGTAGAAATAATTCGACTTGGTACACAAGTACAAGCAACAGTTATACCTTTACAGGACTTTCCGATGGGACTTATACAGTATATGTAAAAATTACTGACAAATCTGGAAGGGTAAGTGGTACATAACTGTAACTGTTAGTACTTCTTTGACTTTATTAAATAATGGAAATAATGGAAGTTCAGGATGGGGATGTAAAAGCTATGGTGAAGAAAATTATGCAACGAGTTGTACGAAAACATCTAATGGTATACAAATATATGCTAGCAGTTCTTCAGATAGTAGCGGTCCATATACTGTTATATACACAACTCAAAAAATAGATATAAGTAAATATTCGACATTGAACTTTACTGTTACAGCAGACGCAGGAGGTGTTACGGTATATCTTTTAGATTCTTTACCTTCTACTGTATCAGATGTTCCACATTTAAGTCGATTTGGCACACGGCTCTCTACTGTATTTGTTTCTTATAATGTTATGACAAATGAAACCATAGATATATCATCTAAAAGTGGTTCTTATTATATTGCTTTTCAAACTATGGGAGGCGGAAATAGTGGTATAACTCTTCAACTTCATAATGTTTCTTTAAAACCATAGTTTTGTTGAAAATGAATTTTAAAGTTTTTTATAGATGAAAAATCCTATTTTTGTTTGTAAGTATGGATAGCAATTTTTTTATTAGAACAAAATAAGTCGAATTTTAAAAAAGGTTGAAAAATTTTTTTTGCATATTCTTTATTATATTCTCATATAGTGTCTTAGGTGATAGTTAATGGATAAGAAAGAATTATTAAGTTCAATTGCTAAACGTGGGAATGGAGAAATTTATTTAGGTGTTGTTGGGGCTGTTCGAACTGGTAAAAGTACTTTTATTAAACGTTTTATTGAAAATTTGGTTGTTCCTAGTATTACGGATGAATATGAAAGAAAGCGTTGTTTAGATGAAATTCCTCAAAGTGCTCAAGGAAAAACAATTATGACTACAGAACCTAAGTTTGTTCCTTCTAATGGGGCTAAAATTAAAGTGGATGATTTTGAAGCGGATATTAAGCTTGTTGACTGTGTAGGTTTTGTTATTCCTAATGCTGTTGGTTATGAAGATGTTGATGGAAATCCTAGAATGATTAAAACTCCATGGTTTTCTGAATCTGTTCCTTTTGTTGAAGCGGCTGAAATTGGTACGGAGAAGGTAATTAAAGATCATTCGACCATTGGTATTGTCGTAACGACAGACGGTTCTTTTGGCGAATTGAAACGTGAAGATTATTTAGATGCTGAGGAGAAGGTTATAGGAGAGTTATTAAGTATTGGCAAACCTTTTATTATTGTTTTAAATAGTAGTAAACCTAATAGTACTGAAACAAGAGGACTTGCTGAAAGTTTACAATCTACTTATAATGTTCCTGTTATGCCGATGAATGTAGAAAGCATGGAAGAGCCAGAAATTTTAGAAATTTTAAAACAAGCTTTATATGAATTTCCAATTTTAGATATTGCGGTTGAATTACCAGAATGGGTTCATGTGTTACCTAATACCCATGAAATCAAAAAACATTATTTAGATAAAATTCGTGAGAGTGTAATTAATGTTTCTAAGGTTCGTGATGCAGAAGAAATTATGATGCATTTTACGGATTCAGAGATTATTTCCAAAGCTTATATTAGTCAGCTTGATACAGCAAGTGGGGTAGTTCATATAAGATTAGAAAGTGAAGATAGTTTATATCAAAATGTTTTAAAAAGTTTAGTTGGAGATGCTGCGACAAGTAAAGCTGGTTTACTTAAAGTATTTACTACTTATGCTGAAGGAAAAGAAGAGTTGGATGGATTAAAAGATGCTTTAAAAATGACGAAAAGTACAGGTTATGGAATTGTTTATCCGACATTAAAAGACATGAAACTTAGTACACCAGAGATTATTAAACAAGGTAGTCGTTATGGAGTAAAGTTAAAAGCTGTTGCAAGTAGTATACATATGATGAAGGTAGATGTAGAAAGTACTTTTGAACCAATTATAGGTTCTGAACTTCAAAGTAAAGAACTTATTAATTATTTAATGAAAGATTATCAAACTGATCCTTCTAGTATTTGGAAAAGTGAAATATTTGGTCGTAGTTTAGAGGTTATTGTTAAGGAAGGAATTCAAGCAAAACTCTCTATTATGCCTCCAAATACCCGTTATAAATTAAGTCAAACAGTGACAAAGATTGTAAATAAAGGGTCAAGTAATTTAATCGCATTCGTCATTTAAAGGGAAAAATGTAAATTTTTGCCTTTTTTTCTTGCATTTACCTGATTTTTTTGCTAATTTTAATATGTAAGGATAAACACCTTATAAATCGAAAGGGAGGTCAAGAAAAAATGACAAAAACAAGTTTAATTGATTATGTAGCTGAAAAAGCTGGAATGAGCAAAGCTGAAGCAGGACGTGCTTTAGATGCTGTTTTAGAAGGAATTGTTGAAGGTCTTAAAAATGAAGGCGAAGTTGTTTTAGTTGGATTTGGTAAATTCTCTGTTAAGACTCGTGCTGCTAGAGAAGGTATTAATCCTGCAACAAAAGAAACAATTAAAATTCCTGCTAAGAAAGTTGCAAGTTTCAAAGTTGGAAGCAAATTAAAAGACGCAATTAAATAATTTTTGATAAACTTTAAAAAAACTGAAGAATTTCAGTTTTTTTTCATTTCTTAAAAAAATGTAATACTTTATGCTCTTTTCTTGAATAAAACTTAGAAAAATAGTATACTTTATATAGATAGGTGAAGATTATGCTAAAAAGAATATTAAGTGCAATTGTTATGTTGCTGATTTTAATACCCATATTAATTGCTGGTGGAAAAG
>CALVXT010000127.1 GCA_944371545.1 uncultured Bacilli bacterium
CCAGAGAATGTAACTCCACCATGATTTCTTTTAAAATATGGTTTACTGCGTAAAATCTTTTTAACAAGAGTATCCACGTCCATATTATTTTCTTTTCTTTGAAACATTTCTGGATTATGGCAAAAAAGACAACGCAAGCGACAGCCTGAGAAAAAGACAACTGTCCTTATCCCAGGTCCATCGACAAGTCCAAATGTTTCAATAGAATCTATACTACCCATCATAATTTTTCATGGAAAGTTCTCGCGATAACTTCCTCTTGTTGTTTACGAGTTAAACGATTAAAACGAACCGCATAACCAGAAACACGAATAGTAAGTAATGGATATTTATCTGGATGCTCCATGGCATCAATCAAAGTTTCACGACTTAATACATTAACATTTAAGTGATGTGCACCTTGAATAAAATATCCATCTAACAAAGAAACTAAGTTGTCAATTTGTTCTTCTTTTGAATGTCCCAAAGAAGATGGAACAATACTAAAGGTATTAGATATACCATCACGACAACAATTTGCATAATCAAGTTTTGCAACGGAATTTAAAGAAGCAATCGCACCACTTTCATCTCTTCCATGCATTGGATTTGCACCAGGAGCAAAAGCAACTCCTTTTTTACGACCATCAGGCGTTGAACCTGTTTTACTTCCATAAACAACATTTGAAGTAATGGTTAAAACAGATAAAGTAGGCACAGCATCTCGGTAGCATTTATGCTTAGAAAGTTCAGCATAAAATTTTTCCAAAACTTCTTTAGCTAAATCATCTACCCGGTCATCATCATTTCCATATTTAGGATAGTCTCCTTCGATTTCAAAATCAATAGCAATACCCTCCTCATTACGAATCGGTTTTACCTTAGCATATTTAATAGCTGATAAAGAATCTGCTACAACAGATAAACCTGCTACACCATAAGCCATTAAACGTCTTACATATGTATCATGTAAAGCCATTTGACCAGCCTCATAAGCATATTTATCATGCATGTAATGAATAACATTCATTGCATCACTATAAACAGCCGCAATTTGTTCTAGCATTTTAAAATATGCATCATGTACTTTTTCATAATCTAGTACTTCATCCGTCATTTTTGGAAATCCTTCAATAACCAAATCACCTTTTACTTCATCAACTCCACCATTAATAGAATAAAGTAGAGCTTTAGCTAAATTACAACGTGCTCCAAAAAATTGCATATCTTTGCCTTCACGCATTGCTGAAACACAACAAGCAATAGCATAATCATCCCCATAAATTGGGCGCATTACATCATCATTTTCATATTGAATAGAATCGGTTTCAATAGAAATTTTTGCACAATACTTTTTGAAATTTTCAGGCAAATGTTCACTCCATAAAACCGTCATATTTGGTTCTGGTGCTGGATCAAGATTCGTTAATGTATGTAAAATACGGTAAGAAGTCTTTGTAACCATAGACTCACTCTTCTCCGTAATTCCACCAATCGAACAAGTTACCCAAGTAGGATCTCCTGAGAATAATTCATCATATTCAGGCGTTCTTAAATGACGAACTAAACGAAGTTTAATAACAAATTGATCAATGATTTCTTGAATTTCACTTTCAGTAATAGTTCCTTCTTTTAAATCTCTTTCAAAATAAATATCAAAGAAAGCATCTACTCTTCCTAAACTCATTGCAGCCCCGTTGTTTTCTTTAACAGAAGCTAAATATCCAAAATACGTCCATTGAACAGCTTCACGACTATTTTTAGCTGGTTTAGAAATATCAAAACCATAAGAAAGAGCCATTTTCTTAATTTCCTCTAAAGCACGATATTGCATAGAAACATCTTCACGTAACTGAATAAGTTCAGCAGTCATTGGTCCAACTAAAACTTCATCCCAGTCCTTCTTTTTTTTGTTCCATCAAATAATCAATACCATATAAAGCAATTCTTCGATAATCTCCAATAATTCTTCCTCGTCCATAAGCATCAGGTAATCCAGTTAAAAGTCCAACGTGTCTAGCTTTCCTTACACTTGCAGGATACGCATCAAAAACTCCTTGATTATGGGTTTTACGAAATTCATTAAAATATTTATCAACCGTTTCATTTAACTTATATCCATAAGCATCTAACTCTTGATAAACCATTCTAATACCACCATAAGGATTAACAATACGTTTTAAAGGAGCATCAGTTTGAAGACCAACAATAACATCATCGTCCTCGCTAATATACCCTGGCTCAAAAGCATTAATTCCTGACATGTGATCTACATCAATATCTAACACATGTTTTTTTAATTCTTCTTTTAATAACTCATTTACTTTTTTTAAAACTCTTCCAGTCTTATCTGTAGTTCCAGATAAAAACGATTCGTCTTCATCATATTTTGTATAGTTTTTCAAAATGAAATCTGAAACATTAATTTCATTCATCCAAACTCCTTCTTTAAAATTTTTCCATTCTTCCTTCATATCATACCTCCGCCTATTAAATATATCATGAAAGTGGAATTGAAAAAAGTGGCAGATGCACCACTTTACAGATAAAATTTAATCTTTGTTTTGAAAAATTAATTTTACTTCAATAACTATATTATCTTCATTTAAAATCCGATCAATTCTTATTTTTTCAATCATTGCTGAATAAGATATACTCTGATCTAATGCTTCCGATAAAGGTTTACTATAATATCTAGGCACATACCCGATATGGTATTTTTTTTGTCCTTTTTGAAAAAGAATTCTAATGGCATACTCATCTTAGAGATTATCTTTTTCTTTTTCTAACAATAACGAACTATTTTCTTTTAAATCATTTTGACATTGACTTAGATCTTTAGCATGTCGCATTCCAGCAATATCAAATTCAATTTTATTCAAATTAAAAACGGAAACAAATTCATAATTATCTGTTAATAAACGTCCTTTTGTTGCTTTCAAAATTTCAAAATTTGTACTTGTACTATCTAAATCATAAGAATTTAAAATTTCTAAATAATCTGGTCTTTTTTTATTTGGTAATCTTGTTGAAATATTTACGAATAAATCTGAAGAAAAATACTTTTTATTCAAATCATCAAATCCTGGAAAAAACAAAAAACCATTATTTCGAGCCTCATCTAATTCTGGATTTAAATAACTAAAGAAAAAACCCTTTTCATTTTTTTCTAATAATCCAATCGTAAATCTTTGTCTACTAATCGGTTCCTTCCAAATTAACCACAATTTATTTGTCATTAGCATTTTCTCCCATTTTTAGTAATATATCACGTCTTTTCTTTAAATATTGTATTATATATTTCTTATGCATAATAAAGAAATAGGAATTTTATTAACAATCGCTTCGATTTTTTCATTTGTTAATTCCTTTAATTTTTTTATATCTTTCTTCATTTCTTCAGGATAAAGTTCAATCAAATATTCTATAAGTTCAAAATGTTTATATCGCTTTGATGAATTTTCTTTATAAATATATGTTTTACTTTTTAAAATATAATTTTCAAATAATAAATTATCTTGATAATATTTTTGAGCATAGTCTTCATTTTTAAATTTGTTTAATAAACTGCACCCATTATCATATAGTGGAGATATATAATATTCGTTATTCTTTTTAGTCAATCCCCAATTTTCTTCATGACGATCTGTTTCACCTACTAAAGCATCAAAAATCATAATTTTCAAAAATTCAAAAAAAAGATTTTTATTTAAAGAATCCAAATTCTCTAAAAAAGAAAAATCTTTTCCAGCATATTTAATAGCATAACACATAATTCATATCCTCCTATTAATATATTCAAGAAAAAACACGACCTTGTATAATATGGTGTGTAAATTATAAATTTGCATACCATATTTTTTAATGGAAAAAAGGAGGAGAAAAATGG
>CALVXT010000128.1 GCA_944371545.1 uncultured Bacilli bacterium
GGTTTAGGTTTATTTATGTCGTTTAAAGTCTTTTTAGAAATTCTTATATATATTTTACAATGTGCTTTGCGTGGTTTTCTTTTTGTTTTTAAAGATTTACCTATAACTGCTTGGCAACAAGCAAGTGGTAAAGTTGATGCAGCATATAAAGGGACTAAAAAAGTATTAGAGAAAAAAGATGATACAGAAAAGAAAAAAAGTCTTTTAAATATGGATATTGGAGACTTGTTAAAAAATACAAGACTTATGCAAAAAAGGATTGCTGCATTAGAAAAAGAAAAAATGAATTTACTACAAGATTTACAGGGCCCTGGTAAGATTAGAAGTAAGGAACCCCAGGTTTTTCGCTTTACTGCTAAGAATAGTGAAGGAAAAATAGAAACGGGAATTATTAATGGTTTTTCTAAGTTAGATGTAAATACTTTTTTGGTTCAAGATGGTTATGATGTATATAAAATTGAAAGTAATAAAACAATCGATTTTCTTTATGGACAATCAAGTATTCTTGCACCTAAGATGAAAACGAAGGATTTACTTTTTTGGCTTACACAATTATCTACTTATTTGAAAAGTGGTATTCCTCTTGCTGAAGCAATTCGGATATTGAATCAACAAATGAATAAAAAAGGGCAATATAAAAGAGCCTTTCAATCAATTATCTATGAACTTACTATGGGAGAAGCTTTTTCTAAAGCTTTAGAAAAACAAGGTGGAATGTTTCCTCCGTTATTAATTAATATGATTAAAGCGGCAGAGGCAACTGGAGAACTTGAGGAAACCTTAGATGACATGGCTGATTATTATGAAGAAATTGATAAAACTCACAAACAAATGATCTCAGCTTTAACGTATCCATCTGTGATTTTAGTTTTTAGTATTGCTGTTATTACTTTTATTATGATCTATGTTATTCCAGAGTTTGTTGGAATATATGAAAATGCTAATGCTGAAATAGAAGGTATAACTTTGTTAGTTTTGATTGTTAGTAATTTTTTACAAAGTAATGTGGTTAATCTTTTGTTAGTTTTGATTGTTATTCTACTTATTTTCTTGTTCTGTTATAAAAATATTAAGGCCTTTCGAAAAAATATCCAAATATTTGCAATGAAATTGCCTGTTATTGGAAATATTATTAAGTATAATGAGATGACAATCTTTGCTAAAACCTTTTCTTCTTTGTTAAGAAATAATGTTTTTATTACTGAAAGTATTGATATTTTGAGTAAAATTACAAATAATGAAGTTTATAAAGAAATTATGTATAATACTATTAATAATGTTGTAAAAGGTGAAAAAATAAGTGTTGCTTTTAAAGATCATTGGGCTGTGCCTGATGTTGCTTACTACATGATTGTTACTGGTGAATCAACTGGTAAGCTTGCTGAAATGATGTCTAAAGTAAGTGCATATTATCAGGAAATGCATCGAAGTTTAGTTAGTTCTTTAAAATCTTTTATTGAACCAATAATGATTTCTTCTCTAGCATTAGTTGTTGGAGCTATTATATTAGCAGTTATTGTACCAATGTTTGATTTAATGAACACTATTCAACAATAGGGGGAAATTTTATGGAAGTTGTTTATGGAATTATTTTCTTTGTTTTAGGGAGCGTTTTAGCTTCTTTTTACTGTGTTTTGGCTACGAGACTTCCTGAAGGAAAATCGATTATTAAGCCTCGTAGTCATTGTTTGCAATGTAATCATGAATTGGCTTGGTATGAACTTATTCCGATTTTTGCTTTTTTATTTTTAAAAGGGAGATGCCGTAATTGTCATAAGAGAATTCCTTTTTATACGTTTGTAGCAGAATTTGTAACTGGACTTCTTTTTATGGGTTCGTATTTCTATTTTGGCTTTTCTTATAATTTTTATGTTTCACTATTTTTGATTTCTTTATTGATTTTGATTTTTATTAGTGATTTTCAATATATGATTATACTTGATTCTCCTTTATTGATTGCTGGATTAGGAATATTTTTTTTAAAATTTTTTTATTTTGATATAAATGTAGCGTTGTATTCTTTAAGAGATGGTTTGATTTTATTTCTTTTTATGTTTGCTATAGCTATTTTAGGAAAATTTCTTTTTAAAAGAGAGGCTTTAGGTGGAGGAGACATTAAACTTTCTTTTATTATTGGAATGACAGTAGGAGTTTCCTATGGATTGATGACATTAGTTTTATCAACATTTTTAGCTTTACCTTATGCTACATTTAGCTTGTTAACAAATAGTTCGCATGAAGTTCCTTATGGACCGTTTTTGATCGCAGCTTTATGCATTGTTTTTCTTTATTATGATAAGTTTTCATATATTTTAAATTTGTTTATGTAAAAAAACAACTCTCAAATTTTAGAGTTGTTTTTATATCGAAAGTGTTTCTAAATTTTCTTTCTGTTCGTTTGGTTCATACTTGTTTTCTCGACCAATTAAAGCATTTTTTAGCTCTTTTTGTTCTTCTCCTAAATCTTCTTCAACATCAATTACTCGAAGAACTTCTTCAAAACTAGTTAAACCGTTAATTACTTTAATAAGTCCATCATCTAAAATACTAGATGTGTTTCCTGATTGATAAATTAAATCACGAATTTTCTCTTTTGGGGCATTATTAACAATGGCATCTCGTATATCTTGATTTAAAAGCATGACTTCGTGTAAAGCAATACGACCAGAGTATCCTTGATAGCAAGAAGAGCATCCAACTGGTTTATAAATATATTCGATATCCATTCCTAAAGCAGTTTTAAAAACTCTTTTTTCATATGGTGTCGTTGGTCTTGAAGTTCGACATTTTGGGCAAAGTTTTTTACATAATCTTTGAGAAATAATTGCTTCCAACGCACTTCCTAATAGGTATCTTTCAACGTCCATATCAACGAGACGTTCAATTGTTGTTAAAGAGTTGTTGGTGTGAACTGTAGATAGGACTAAATGTCCTGTGATACTAGCACGAACTGCAATTCTGGCCGTTTCATTATCTCTTATTTCTCCAATCATTATGACGTTTGGGTCTTGTCTTAAGATTGAGCGAAGCGCATTTGCAAAAGTAAGTCCGATTTCTGCCATAACTTGTACTTGATTAATTCCGTTTATTTTCATTTCGACTGGATCTTCAACAGTTATTATATTACGAGAAATTGTATTTAAATGTTGAAGCATAGCGTAAACAGTTGTTGATTTACCAGTACCGGTTGCTCCTGTTACTAAAATGATTCCATTTGGTTTATTAAGGGTTTTTATTACTTTTTCTAAATTGGTATCGGAAAATCCTAAAGATTCAATTTTAGTTAAAGCATCAGAATAATCTAACAGACGAATAACGATTTTTTCGCCATAAACAATTGGAAGGGTAGATACACGAAGGTCTATGTCGCGACCATCGACTTGCATTTTTATTGCTCCGTCTTGAGGAACACGTGATTCGGTAATATTCATTCCGGCAATAATTTTAATTCTAGTTACTAGATTCTTTTTTACTGCTTCTGGGACATTTGCATATAAAATTAATTCACCATCTACTCGGATACGAACTACTAGATTGGTTGGAGTTGGATCAAAGTGAATATCACTGGCTCTTCTTCTAGCAGCATCAATGATTATATCGTTAACAATATCTACTATTGGTTCATTTGCGTAATCATATTCTGTATACATATAGTCATACTCGCTTTCTATTCTCATTAAGTGTATCATATCCCTTTAAAAAATTCAATTGGAGAGATGAATTTTTCTTTTCCATTTACTTAAATTCTGCTATAATATTCAGAAAGCGAGGAAGGTAGTTATGAAGAAGAAAAAAATGCATTCAAAAAAAACAGTTGTTCTACTTAGCTTCTTTCTTTTTATACTGTTAGTTGTTGTGGTTTTTTCTT
>CALVXT010000129.1 GCA_944371545.1 uncultured Bacilli bacterium
AAATGGCTCGAAACCAAGAGAAGTTTTAGTTAAAGTAAAAGATCAAGAAGAGTAAGAATATGAATTTATTATAGGAAGCAAAAAAAGAATTAAATAAGTAAATTGATTTTGAAAGGAGATTTATAATGCCTGATGATTTACATTATGTAATGAAATTAAGACGTCAAAAATTGTTACGTAAAAAATTGGAAACGCTTATAGCCGTAAGTCTTAAGCTTCAAAAGAATAAGGTGCCTGAATCCTTCAAAAAAACAATGGAAAAAACATATGAAAAAACAGTTGCTGAGTATAACAGGTCAATGGGTATCGAACCGAATTCGTATATTAAAGATTTAAAACATGCGATGCGATTAGAAGAAGCTTATTGGCAAACAAAGATTGATGATTTCGTTGAAGAAAAAGGAAAGAAAAGATAATTTTTATTTAAAGTTTAAAAAGAAATTTGTCAAAAGTTTACAAAACAAATTTCTTTTTTCTTTTTTTATGAAGAAAAAATTGATATAGTATTTTTAGAATAGAAAGAGATGATTATTGTGAAAGCACCAAAAGTAATGGAGCATATTAAGCCTGCTCATATTGAATGTACTAAAGAAGATATTGCCGAGGTTTGTATTATGCCAGGAGATCCATTAAGAGCAAAATATATTGCAGAAAATTTTTTAACAGATGCGAAACTTATTAATCGTGCTCGTAATATGTTTGGATATACTGGCTATTATAATGGCAAAAGAGTTACTGTAATGGGTCACGGAATGGGGATGCCTAGTGTCAGTATTTATGCTTTTGAACTTTATTATTTTTTTGGAGTTCAAAAAATTATACGTATTGGAACATGTGGTGGTTTAAAAGAGGAATTAAAGGTTCCAGATATCATTTTAGCTACTGAAAGTTATACAGAATCTAATTTTGCATATAGCTATAATGGGGATCCTACTCATGTGGCTTATCCAAGTAAAAAGCTAACTGATCAGATTCGTATGAAAGCGAAAGAACAAGGTATTTCTGTACATGAAGGTGCTGTTATGTGTACAGAACAGTTTGGATTTTATTCAGATAATGAAAATGTTTTAAAACGAGTTCCTGATAACATTGATTTATATGGTGAAGAAATGGAAACATTTGCTTTATTTCATATAGCAAATAGTTTTGATAAAGAAGCAGCTGCGATTTTAACGGTTGTAGATAGTAAATATGAAAAAACATTTTTAAGTATTGAAGATCGTGAAAAATCATTAAATACGATGATTAAACTTGCGCTCGACAGTATTTAATTGGATTTGGTTTGAAAAACGCCGACCAAGCTAATTTTGTTTTGACTAGTGAACCGTGGTTTATACGTGGAGCAGCTCATACAGACGGTTTGAATGCTGGCGTGTTTGCTTTCAATAATACAAACGGTCATGTGAATGGCAATGTTAGTTTCCGCGTTGTTTTGTGTACTATTTTTAAAAAAAATCTTAAATAACCAAAAAGAATGAAAAAAATAGAAATCAAATCCTAAACGAAAGTTTAAATAAAAGAATAATTTATATTGTAAAGTAAGTATTGAAATATAATATAAAAAGCTTATCAATTGAAGTTGGTAAGCTTTTCTTTTTTACTTAAAGAAATAGGTTCGTTTATTAATCCTAATAAATAGTCGGCTGAAATATCTAAGTATTTGCAAATAGGGGCTAAATAGATTACGGGCATTATATTTACTCCTTTTTCATAACGAGCATATGTTGTTGTTTGATACCTAAGTGATTAGCGATTTCTTTTTGAGTAATATTTTTACAATCACGTATCCATTGTAAACGTTCGGTATAATACATGGTTCTCCTCCTAAATAGTTTATACTATGTTTTACAATTGAAAAGTTGAAAGATGAACACTTGTGTTGTATAATAATATTAACAATACATGGATTGTAAAATGTTTAAAATACTTAAGTTTATAGCATATTAAAAGTAGAGGAGGTTTCTTCATGTTTTATAAAAAAAGTTTGTTTTTACTTCCTATAATCTTTTTTACTTTTATTTTTGTTATTTTACTTTTTAGATCTGAAAATTCTTTTGAATTGTTAAGTAATGAAAGTGAAAATATAGAATTAGCAATATATATAAACGATGAAGAAACAAATATAATTCCAGGCAAGGATAGTGGATATTATTATGACCGAGAAAAATCAAGTTGTACAAATGGAGCATATATCAATTGGGATAGTATTTCGTGGAGTCCAGTAGTTCAAAATATGAATGAATATAAAACAAGATGTGAATTACACTTTACAACAACTTACACAGAAGGAATATTAAATGGAACAGATCCAGTATTAGAAGATCCATTGATACCAGTAACAATAGAAGCTGATGGAACAGTCAAAAGAGCAGATCTAGAAAGTGAATGGTATAGTTATGAAAAAAAGAACTGGGCGAATGCAGTAATACTAACTGATGAAAGTACCAATTCAAATTATGAGCCAGGAGATACAATACCAGAAGAAGCCATAGAAAGCTATTTTGTCTGGATACCAAAATACCGATACCAATTATGGGATTTAGGACAATATAATAGCTTGACAAGTATAGATGAAAGTAAAGTTCATGAAATTCCAATTATATTTGGAGATTATAATACAAGTGATGATAATGAAGGAGAATGTACAACACCAATGGAAAGTGGATCTTCAGGGAATTGCACTGTTGGAGACTATATGACACATCCCGCATTTATAAGCATTCCAAGTACAGGATTTTGGGTTGGCAAATATAACGCCGGTTATCTGGGCGCAACAAAAGCAACAGATGCCCAAAAAAATGTAAATGATTCAAGTAAAGTAGTTATTAAGCCAAATGTTTATAGCTGGACAAATATTCAAGTAGCAAATGCATTCTATACTTCTTATAATTATCAAAGAAATCTAGATAGTCATATGATGAAGAACACGGAATGGGGAGCAGTAGCCTACCTTCAACATAGTATCTATGGAAGTGCAGCAAGTGTAAGGATAAATAATAATTCGTCTTATCTAACAGGATATGCCGCCAATAGTGAACCAACATGTGGTCTAACTAATACAAATGAAACATGTAATAAATATTGTGATGATGGAAGTTGTAATACAGCATATCCAAATAGTATGCTTGCTAGTACCACAGGAAAT
Source organism: uncultured Bacilli bacterium (assembly GCA_944371545.1). GTDB lineage: Bacteria > Bacillota_I > Bacilli_A > RF39 > UBA660 > Ventrenecus. Next base: position 3,146 of record CALVXT010000129.1, read on the forward strand.
ATTTCAGGAATCTACGATATGTCCGGTGGAGCAAATGATTATGTTATGGGAGTAGAAAAAAATAACAATGGTCAAATAATCGTTGGAACAAATCAATATACTTCTGGTTTCAATGGCGTCTTAAGTAATGGCACTGTAGTTAGCAATGGCCAAAGTTTTCCAGAATTGAAATATTATGATACGTATAATTATGCCTCTGTTGAAGATTATCGTAATAGAATATTAGGCGATGCAATGGGAGAGCTTGGCCCGTTTCAAAAAATAACATATAAAAACATGTTGAGATACATAAATAGTTGGTATTTAGACTCTGGAAGTGATTTTAATATTAGTGGTGTAAGGCCGTGGATTGTACGTGGTGCAACTTCAGTACATGGCAGCGAGTGTGGAATATTCTCTTTTGGACCGCATTATGGAAACGCTACAGTTGGCTACGGATTTCGTTTAATCTTGACTCCAGCATGATATAAAATATTCTGTTCAAAGAATAAGCAAAGTATATTTTTTATTTGTAAATCAAGATTAGTTAGAACTTTAAAAATCGTCATTTTTTTGCTATAATTTAAATAATAAAAAGGAGAGTAACAAAAATGAAAAAGATGCTTATACCGGGAATTTTCCTCGTCAGTCTAATTGTTCGGGGGGGGGGGTATACTGAGTAGAGAAAAGTCCTTAGAACAATTAAAAGATAATGAAAATATAGAATTAGCAATATA
>CALVXT010000130.1 GCA_944371545.1 uncultured Bacilli bacterium
CTTCTTGCCATATTTCCCTCCTATTATTTCTTTCTACGACTAACAATAAGTTTGTCAGAAGCCTTCTTATTTTTTCTTGTTTTATACCCAAGAGCAGGTTTACCCCAAGGTGTCATTGGACTCTTACGTCCGATAGGCGCGCGTCCTTCTCCACCACCATGTGGATGGTCATTAGGGTTCATTGCACTACCACGGTTAGTAGGACGAATCCCCATATGTCTAGTACGTCCAGCTTTACCAATGTTAACAAGTTCATAATCTTCGTTACCAACAACACCAATAGTTGCGATACAGTTTCCTAAGATTTTTCTTGTTTCACCAGATTGTAAACGAACTAAAACATATTTATCTTCTCTACCTAAAATTTGAGCAGAAGTTCCTGCACTACGACATAAACTTGCTCCACTTCCAGGATTTAATTCAATACAGTGAACAACAGTACCAACTGGAATGTTTTTTAAAGGTAAAGCATTACCAACTTTAATATCAGCATTTTCACCATTTTCAATAATCATTCCAACTTTTAATCCCTTAGGTGCGATAATATATCTTTTTTCACCATCTAAGTAATTAATTAAAGCAATATTTGCATTACGGTTTGGATCGTATTCAATACTTGCAACACGTCCTATAATACCAATTTTATTTCTTTTAAAATCAATTACACGATATTTTCTTTTAGCTCCTCCACCAATGTGACGAACAGTCATTTTTCCTTGATTATTACGTCCACCAGTTTTACGAGCCTTTTTAAGTAAAGACTTTGTAGGAGTAGAAGTAGTAATTTCTTCATTCATTAATGCAGACATTCCACGACGACCATTAGTCGTTGGTTTAAATTTTCTAATTGCCATTACAAATTCCCTCCTTACATTTCAATTGATGAACCTTGAGCTAAGGTCACAATTGCTTTCTTATAAGTTTTTGTTTTACCAGTGTATCTTCCAACACGGCGATCTTTAGGTTTTGTATTTAATGTATTTACATTAACTACTTTTACACCAAAGTGACGTTCAATTTCACTTTTAATTTGTGTTTTAGTAGCTCTTTTATCTACTTTAAATACATAAACACCATTTTGATTTCCAGTAATACTTTTTTCTGTAATAACTGGCCCTAAAATAATATCTGGATTACGCATGTGAGATACCCTCCTCAATTACTTTAACAGCAGCTTCATCTAAAACTAAAGTATCTGCATTTAAAATGTCTAATACATTAATTTCATCAGCTAAGATATGATAAGCATATCCTAAATTACGACAAGCCATGTATAAGTTCTCGCAGTCGTCTGCTGTTACAAATAATACTTTTCCTTCTAAATTAGCTTTCTTAATCATTTCTTTAACATCTTTTGTTTTTAAACTAGGCATTTCTAAATTTTCAAAAACAACAATTGCTTTATTAGCAAGTTTATCTGCTAAAGCACTCTTTAAAGCTAATACTCTTTCTTTACGGTTAATTTTGAATCCATAATCACGAGGTTGAACACCGTGAGCGATTCCTCCACCAACCCATTGAACAGCTCTAGTAGAACCTTGACGAGCACGTCCAGTACCTTTTTGTCTCCAAGGTTTTCTTCCGCCACCAGAAACTTCACTACGATTTTTAGTTTTATGAGTTCCTTGACGAGTAGCAGCAAGTTGTAAACGAACCATCTTCTTTAAAGCATCATCATTTACTTCAATTTTCCAAATAGAATCATTTAAAGAGATGTCACGTACTTTTTCTGCTTGTAAATTTTTCACTTCAACTTTTGCCATTTTTTCATTTCCTTTCTATGATTCTATTCTGCTTTTTCCTCTGTAGTTTCATTTTCTACAGTTTCTGTAGTCTCAGCTTGAGAAGTTTCAGAAGTTTCTTCAACTTGAGCTTCTGCAGTAACTTCTTCTACTTCATCTACTACAGGTTCTTCTACATAAGAAATAATTTCTTTTGGATTTTTCTTACGATTATTTTTAGCAGCGCTTCGAATAAGCACCATACCATTTTTTGCACCCGGCACATTTCCACTTACTAAAATATATTGTTCTTTTTCATTTACTTCAACAATCTCTAGGTTTTGAACAGTAACAGTTTCAGCACCCATATGTCCTGGTAAATTTTTACCCTTTAATACTCTTTTTGGAAGCATTGTTCCAAGTGACCCAGGTCCACGATGATAATTTGAACCATGAGTTGTAGGTCCACGTTGTTGTCCATGTCTTTTAATAGAACCTGCAAATCCTTTTCCTTTGCTTGTTCCAGTAACATCAACAATATCTCCTACTTCAAATACAACTGCGCTTATTTTGTCTCCAACTTGATAACTTCCTTCACAATCGCGAATTTCTTTCAAGAAGCGCTTAGGAGTAGTGTTTGCTTTTTTCGCGTGGCCAACACTCGCACGACTAGCATTTTTTTCTTTCTTGTCGATTACGCCAAGTTGAACAGCATTATACCCATCAGTTTCCACAGTCTTAACTTGCATTACAGTATTCTCTGGAACACTAACAACTGTTACAGGAATAAGTTTTCCTTCTTTAGTGAAAACTTGAGTCATGCCGACCTTTCGTCCTAAGATTCCTTTCATTTCCATTTCCTTTCCTTATTATTATAATTTAATATTGATATCAACACCACTTGGTAAGTCAAGTCTTGTTAAAGCATCAACAACTTCTTTACTAGGATCCAAAATATCAATTAATCTCTTGTGAGTACGACTTTCAAATTGCTCACGAGCGTCTTTGTATTTGTGTACAGCTCTAAGTACTGTAACTCTTTCAATTTCAGTTGGAAGAGGAACAGGTCCAGAAACAGTACCTCCTAATCTTTTCACGGTTTCAACAATTTTACCAGCAGCTAAATCTAAAACTTTAGAATCAAAAGCTTTCAAATTGATACGAACCTTACTCTTTGACATAACATATGTCCTCCTTTCGCCTATATCTTGTATAGACTTGCTCCGTACAAATTCTCTGATTTAACTCAACAACTCCGCCAAGTGTATCAGTAACTTCGCACATCTCAGCCGTCATACAAAGTCAATTCTACTATAAAGTATAAGGTTTTGCAAGCAAAAATTTACACGAATTAAAAAAATTTTTATAATTTTTATAATTTTTACTATAAAAAAACTTTATGAACTATTTTCTTCCTCTTCATAAAGTTTTTATTGTGTATAATAATCAAATTCCCAATTTTTGACAAACAATCTTTTCTAATTTTTTTCAAGCAAAACTTTATTTTCAAAAAAATAATGTTTATTACAAATACTTAATAACTTTTGTTTATGTGTTACTATAATACAAGTTTTATTTTTCAAATACTTTGCTATCATAACACATATGTTGTTCTCACTTAATATATCTAAATTTGATGTCGGTTCATCAAAAATATAAATATCTTTATCTAACAAAATACCTCTTATAATATTTAAACGTTGTTTTTGTCCTGTTGACAATTTTATTCCTTTTTCGCCAACAACAGTATCTAATCCATTTTCTAAATTGTTAATCCACAAAGCTAATCCAGCATCTTCTAAATACTGCATTAGAACATTATCAGAAATATCTTTACCCAAACACAAATTTTCTCTAATTGATAAATCAAAAAGTTCTGTTTCTTGAGATATATATGCTATATCAGGAACTTTTGAAGAAGGAATGCCATCAATTAAATAGTGTATATTATTTATAGCATAAAATTTTTAATCTTGATTTATTTTTCTACATTTTAGAAAAATTTTTTAGGCGTTTTGCCTCTTTTTT
>CALVXT010000131.1 GCA_944371545.1 uncultured Bacilli bacterium
AAAATAGTGACTGATTATATTTATTAGTAGCAGTCACCATTTTTCTATTTTGCCCCGGAAAATTTTTTACACCCAATACCATAATAAAGATTCTTTTGAAATTAGCAATTTTTTAATTAAAAAATTAATCATCCATTTCAATTAATTTATTCTTGCTAGATAATATTTTTTTCTTTTAATTCTATATCATATTCATATTTCTTAAAATATTTAAAAAATAAAAAGTTTTGCATATACTATTATTAGAAAGGTAGATGTTTATGTTTCCTGGAGTTGCAAGAACCGGTTTAACTCTTCCTAAAGTTTTAGGAGGTATTCAAAAAACTCTCAATATAGCTAATCAAGTTATCCCGCTTTATGTACAAGTAAAACCAATAATTAAAAATGCGCAAAGTGCTTTTTCAGTTGCTAAAGAACTAATAAAAACGCCTGCAAACAATACTACAAAACAAATTACTTCTACTGTTCAAAACAAAGAGACACAAAAAAAACAGGAAGAACCTGTTGTAAACTTAAATACTCCCGTTTTCTTTTTGTAAATAATCTTTAATCCACTCCAATTTTTGAAATGTTTTTTGTTTCTTTACAGCCTGAGATTCTGGAATTTTACGATAAATTTCTTGATACTTTTTTTCTAAAAAATGATAATACTCTATATTTTCTTTTTGATAAATTCCAAGAAAGAATTCTTCTTGACTTATTTTTTGAACACCTTTTTCATAAAGCATTATTATATAATAATGTTCTTTTTCATATACTACTTTTTCTTTTTTTAAATTCCAACCATTTTGATTCATAAAAATACGCAAATCTTCTAAATGATTGTTTGATTGAAGAATAATCTTTCGTATGTTTTGGATTTTTTCTTGATTATATAAAATTTGCATAATAGTATGAGCTCCCATGCCAGCAAGAACAAGAGTATTATATGAAGAAGTATCTATACCGTTTAACCCATCTGTTTTTAAAGTAGATATTGCTTTATTTAATCCCTCATTTTGAATATTTTTTTGAGCAACCTTTAAAGCATTAGAATGAATATCAGTAGCAAGCAAATGAGTTGCCCCTTTTCTAGCCATTTTAATAGGAACATAACCATGATCCGTGCCAATATCTATAAATTTATCTGCTACATCTAGAAAATCACAAATAGCATCTAATCTTTTTGATTCCATTTAATCTGTCAAAAAATCCTTTAATCTTTTAGCCCGTGATGGATGACGCAATTTTCGCAAAGCTTTAGCCTCGATTTGACGAATACGTTCTCTTGTTACATTAAATCTTTTACCTACTTCTTCTAAAGTATGACTAGTTCCATCAATAAGTCCAAACCGCAACTCTAAAACTTCTTGCTCTCTTTCTTGAAGTGTCTCTAAAACAGCTTTTATTTCTTCTTTCAAAATTTCATTTGTTGCATACTCTTCAGGTGTCATTGTATTAATATCTTTAACAAAATCACCTAAATGAGAATCATCTTCTTCACCTATTGGAGTCTCTAAAGAAACTGGATCTTGACTAATTTTAATAACATCACGTACTTTTTCTACACTAATTCCCATCTTTTTAGCAATCTCTTCTTCAGATGGCTCGCGATTTAACTCTAAAGTAAGTTGTCTTTGAATACGTGCCATTTTATTAATCGTTTCAACCATATGAACAGGAACACGTATTGTTCTTGCTTGATCAGCTAAAGCTCTAGTTATCGCTTGTCTAATCCACCAAGTAGCATATGTAGAAAATTTATATCCCTTATCATAATCGAATTTATCTACAGCTTTCATTAATCCAATATTTCCTTCTTGAATTAAGTCAAGAAACAATAAACCTCGACCTACATATCTTTTTGCAATAGAAACAACTAAACGAAGGTTAGATTCAGCTAATCGGTTTTTAGCTTCCTCATCTCCATTTGCTACTCGAACAGATAATTCCATTTCTTCTTGAGGAGTTAAAAGAGAAATTCGGCCAATTTCTTTTAAGTACATACGTACAGGATCATTAATGTTAATATCTTTCGTGATTTCAGCATCATCTAAAATTATTCCATCATCAGAACTAGAATTTTCATCATCTTCTCCAACAATTTCAATCTTATTTTCAATTAAAGCATTATATAGCTCATCTAAAGAATCATTGTCTACTTCTAATCCTTTCAACGCTTCAGCTAACTCTTCATAAGTAACTTTACCTTTTTCTTTTCCTTTTTTTATTAATTCAGCTTTTCGATCTTCAAAACTCTTGATTTCTTTTACCTTTTTTACCTTATTATTAGTAACTTCAGGAATTCGATCCACTAAATCAATATGAAGACTTTCAATTTCTTCTTGAAACTTTTTAATTTCTTCTTCACTCACCTTACACTCTTTTGAAATTTCTACAATATCACTAATTAAAATGTAACCCTCTTCTTTTCCTTTCTCTAACAATTCATTTTTTTTCATTTCAAACTTAGTCATTCTTTCACACTTCTTTCTTTCTTTATTTCTTGTATTTTTATCATCAAGTCAACAATTTTTTGCCCTAACTTTTCTTTTTCATTTATATCTTGAATCTTTTTTTGTTCATTTTTATATTTTTTCAATTCATTTTCCCACATAATTTCTTTAATGTTATTAATATAATCCATAATACTAGTTTCTTCAATATTTGGGTCTTTTATACTTTTTATTATTTCATAAATTTCATTTTTTAATGGACTAATTTCTGCATATGTAAGAAAATCTGCTAATTCAATTTTTTTATTTTCTTCCACATAATAAATAATTTCATTTGCAACTTTACGATATTTTTCTTCTTTAAAAAAGCCCAGCTTTGTTTGATAAATTTTCACATATTTCTGATCATTCATCATATAATACAAAATATGATCAGCACTCACTTCATAGCGATTTTTTCTTTCCTTTTTTTGCGCTGGAGGAGGTATTGCCTCAATTTTACTTTCTTCTGATTTTAATTCATTTTTTAATACATCATAGGAAAGATTATATTCATCTACCAATTTATGTAAAGTAATATCTACAGTAATTGGATCTGCTTGTTTTAAAGAATCTAACACATTACGAACATAGGAACTTAAATTTTCTGTATCCCTTAAATCACGATTCCCTTTTAAATTCTCATATTGAAATTCAATAAAAGACATCGGATGTTTTAATAATTCCTGCATTTTTTCTGATCCGTTTTTTATAAGATATTCATCTGGATCTTTTTGACCACTTAATCGAACTACAAAAACCTTAATTCCTGCATTTTCTAATAGTTGGCCATTTGTCATTGTAGCTAACGCACCAGCATCGTCGTTATCAAACATTAAAATAACAGGCACATGTTGCTTACCAATAAGAGAAATTTGATCTTTGGTTAAACTAGTTCCCATTAAAGCAATTGTATTTTTAAACCCATTAACATACATCCGAATTGCGTCCATATTTCCTTCAACCATAATAAGTTTTTTTTCTAATCGACAAGCATCTTTAGCGCGATGAAAATTAAAAAGGACATTACCTTTTTTAAAAATCTTTGTTTCCTTACTATTTAAGTATTTTGGACTATAATCTTTTTGATAAACACGCCCAGTAAACGCAATAACATTACCCCTATCATCCTGAATAGGAAATAAAATTCGATCTGAAAACACATCATAATATTCTAAATCTTTTTGATTTACTAAGCCTAGTTGAAATAACTCTTCATTCGATATTTGCTTTTTATTTAAAAAG
>CALVXT010000132.1 GCA_944371545.1 uncultured Bacilli bacterium
GAAAATGGTATTGATTTATCTAAAGATGCTATGGCAATGCAAAGACTTAAAGATGCTGCTGAAAAAGCTAAAAAAGATTTGTCAGGTATGTCAAGTACACAAATCAACTTACCATTTATTTCTCAAAACAGCGATGGTCCAGTTCATTTAGATGTAACATTATCTAAAGCTAAATTTGAAGATTTATGTCGTGATTTATTTGATTCAACATTAGATCCAGTTCATAAAGCTTTAAAAGACGCTAAACTATCTAATAGTGATATTGATGAAGTTATTTTAGTTGGTGGATCAACTCGTATTCCATATATTCAAGAATTAGTTAAGAAAGAACTTGGTAAAGAGCCTCATAAAGGAGTTAACCCAGATGAAGTTGTTGCCATGGGTGCAGCAATTCAAGGTGGTGTACTAACTGGTGAAATGGATGATTTAGTATTACTTGATGTAACTCCATTATCTTTAGGACTTGAAACATTAGGTGGCGTAATGACTGTTTTAATTCCAAGAAATACAACAATTCCTACAAGTAAGAGCCAAGTATTTAGTACAGCTGCAGATAATCAACCTGCTGTTGATATTCACGTTTTACAAGGTGAAAGACCAATGGCTGCAGACAATAAAACTCTAGGAAATTTCCAATTAACTAATATTCCACCAGCACCACGTGGAATTCCTCAAATCGAAGTAAAATTCGATATTGATGCCAATGGTATCGTTCATGTAACTGCTAAAGACTTAGGAACAAATAAAGAACAATCTATTACAATTTCATCTAGTACAAATTTAAGTGATGATGAAATCGATAAGATGATGAAAGAAGCCGAAGCAAATAAAGAAGCTGATGAAAAGCGTAAAGAAGAAGCTAATGTAAAAAATGATGCCGATTCAATGATTTTCTCTACAGAAAAAGCCATTAAAGACTTAGGAGATAAAGTAGACAAAAAAGATAAAGAAGAAGCTGAAAGTAAAATTAAAGACTTAAAAGATGCAATGGAGAAAAATGATATTGATGATATCAAAAAGAAAACCGAAAGTTTAAATGAAGTAGCTATGCGTCTTGCAACAAAAGTTTATGAAGAAGCTGCAAAAAATAATCAAACAACAAATACTGAAAACACAAATACTGAAGCAACAGAAGAAAAGAAAAGTGATGATGGCGTAGAAGAAGCTTCTTACGAAGAAAAATAGAAAAATAAAAGAAAAGTTCTAGATTCCTAGAGCTTTTCTCTAAGTTTAGATGGAAAGAGGAATGTATGGAAAAGCTAAAAAAGAGAAGTGAGCAAAATAAGAATGATTGCTGGGATTTAACAATGATGATTAAAAATCAAGAAGAGTATGAGCAAAAAATTCAAGAAGTTAAAGAATTAAACCAGAAAATTGTTGGGATGAAAGGGCATATTTTAGATAATAAAGAATCCTTAAAGGATTTTTTAAAGACGTCTGAAAAAGAAACTCGACTTTCAGAACTTTTATATATTTATGTGTATTTAAAATTTGATGAAGATACCTCTAATTCTTCTTCTTTAAGTCATAAATTAGAAATCGAGCAACTTTTGAATACGGTTTCAGATAATGAATCTTTTATTGTAAGTGAATTTATGCAAAAAGATTTGAAAGATCTTTTACCTTGGATTGAAAGTGATGAATTTTTAAGACCTTATAAACTTTCTTTTGAAAGATTATATCGTCAAAAAAAATATATATTGTCAGAAAAAGAAGAGAGAATTATTACAAAAGCTTTAAATGCATTTGGAACACCAGATGATGCTTTTACATCGTTAGATACAACAGATGCGGTTTTTGGAACAGTTTTATTAGACGACGGCACGAAAGAAACATTAACTCAGTATAACTGGCAAATGTTTTTAGAAAATCCAAGTCAAAATAATCGAAGAAGAGCCTTTCATACTTTTTATAAATTTTATCAGCAACATAAAAATACTTTTGCAGCACTTTTGAAAGGTAATTATCAAGAATTAGAGTTTTTAAGAGATATTCGTGGGTATGAAAGTGCACTTGCTATGGCTTTGGATAAAATTTGCGTTTCTCCAAAGGTTTATGATAATTTAATAAAAAATGTTCATAAATACATGGATATTAATATTGAATATCAAAAGGTTAAAGCAAAATTTTTGAATAATAAAGAGTATCATTTGTATGATACATATGTTCCGATTATTGAATTAGAACAAAAGGAATTTACTAAGGATGAAGCGATAAAAATTGTAAAAGAAGCTTTAAAGCCTTTAAAAGAAGAATATCTTAAGAAATTTCAAAGTATTTTTGATAGTCATTCAGTAGATTTTTATCCAAACGAATATAAACATAATGGAGCATATCATTGGGGATGTTACGATTCACCAAGTTATGTTTTGTTGAATTTTAATGGTACATATGATGCTGTAAGTACATTAGCTCACGAATTAGGACATGCAGTACATTCTACATATTCTAAGGAAAATAATTCTTTTGAATATTATAGTTATGATATTTTTGTGGCGGAGATTGCATCAACTGTTAATGAAACATTGCTCTCTTTCTATTTTTTAAAGAATGCAAAAACTAAAAAAGAAAAAATGTATTTTCTATGTGAATTTTTAGATAAAGTAAAAGCAACTATTTATCGTCAGACAATGTTTGCAGAATTTGAAAGTATAATGAGTAAAAAGTGTCAAAATAAAGAATCATTAACAGAGGAAGAATTTAGTAATACTTATTATGAACTTAATCAAGAGTATTTTAAAGATTCTGTGATTATAGATCCTGAGATTCGTTATGAATGGATGCGTATTTCTCATTTTTATAGTCCATTTTATGTATATAAATATGCAACTGGATTAATTTCAGCCATTTGTATAGTGAAGGATATTATGGATGAAAAAGAAGGGTTTGTTGAAAAATATATTGCATTTTTGAAAAGTGGTTGCAATAAAGATGTTTTAGATATCTTAAAAATTGTTGATATCGATCTAACTACTAATGCTCCGTTTGAAAAAGCTTTTTCATTTATTACAGAATGTTTAAATGAATTAAAAGAAATCATAAATGAAGGTGGTGAGTTAAATGAATAAGAAAGATTACTATGAAGTATTGGGTGTGGATAAAAGTGCTTCTGAAGCAGAGATTAAATCGGCATTTCGAAAGCTTGCAAAAAAATATCATCCAGATAATAAAGAAACTGGAGATGAAGCTAAATTTAAAGAAATAGGTGAAGCTTATGCAGTTTTATCTGATGAAAATAAAAGACGTCAGTATGATCAATTTGGTTCCGCAGCATTTGACGGAAGCGCTGGGGCAGGCTTTAATGGATTTGATCCTGGTGATATTGATTTAAACGATATTTTACGTAGTGTTTTTGGAGATGTTGGTGGCTTTGGCGGCTTTGGTGATTTTTTTGGTGGTGGAAGAAGTAGTTCTACTACAAGAGCTCGTAAAGGAAGAGATACTTTAGTTAGATTAGATTTGACTTTTGAGGAAGCGGCATTTGGTGTGGACAAAGATATAGAGCTTACTTTAAATGATACCTGTGAAAATTGTGGTGGCAAAGGTGGTTTTGAAGAAACAACGTGTAGTTATTGCCATGGATCTGGTTATGTTGTTACTGAGCAAAGAAGTTTATTCGGAGTAATTCAAAGTCGTAGTTCTTGTCCAAAATGTAAAAAAAAAAGAAAAAGCTTTAAAACTGTTTGTAAAAGTTGTAATGGAACAGG
>CALVXT010000133.1 GCA_944371545.1 uncultured Bacilli bacterium
TTAGTTAAAGTTAAGGATAACGAATTTTGATTATAAGTAACTGTTCCATCTACATCAAAAACAAAATGACAAATTTGTACAGGCTCTCCATCAACATCTAAAGCTTCTTCACAATAAGAATTATTTGTCAAACTTGCTGCTTTGACTTGAAAAATACTAAAAAAACTAAAAATTAAAAACATCAAAAAAATTTTAACCATTTTTCTCATTTACAAATCCCCCCGAAACTATTTTTTAAAATGGTAATTTCATATTTCCGTTTTGCATCATTTTCATCATTTTTTTCATTTGATCAAATTGATTTAATAAACGATTTACCTCTTCAACACTTCTACCAGACCCCTTGGCTATTCTTTGTTTTCTCGTAGCTTTAAGTACTTCTGGATGTCTTCTTTCATAAGGCGTCATCGATTGAATAATTGCTTCAACATGAGCCATTTGTTTTGGATCAACTTGAATATTATTTAAACCCATTTTTCTTGCTTGAGGTAACATTTTAATAATGTTTTCCAATGGCCCCAATTTTTTTATTTGCTTTAGATTATTTAAAAAATCTTCCAAATCGTATTTTCCGGTTTGCATTTTTTTCATTTGATCCTTAGCTTCTGCTTCCGAAATAATATCTTCAACTTTTTCAGCAATTCCCATAATGTCGCCCATATCTAAAATACGTTCAGCCATTCTTTCAGGATAAAACATAGATAGTCCATCAAGTTTTTCAGAATCACCAACAAATTTAATAGGTACATGAGTTAAATGACGAACAGATAAAGCAACACCACCTTTAGTATTACCATCTAGTTTTGTTAGAATACAACCGGTTAAACCAAGAGCTTCATTAAATCCTTCAATAACATGGATTGCATCTTGCCCCATCATTGCATCGATAACAAGCAAAATTTCATGCGGATGAGCAAATTCTTCAATATCCTTTAATTCCTGCATTAACTCTTCATCAATATGAAGCCTTCCAGCCGTATCGATAATAATATAATCCTTTTTTTCATTTTTAGCAAATTCTAAAGCATCTTTAACAATCTCAATAGGATTTTTCTTACCCTCTTCAAAAACAGGAATATTTAAACTTTTACCAATTTCTTTTAATTGATCAATTGCCGCAGGTCTATATATGTCACAAGCCACTAATAAAGGATGTTTACTTTCTTTTTTTCGTAAATAATTAGCTAATTTACCAGCAGTTGTAGTTTTACCAGATCCTTGTAATCCAACAAGCATCACAATAGTCGGATATTTATTTACTTCTAAAGGCACAACATCGCTACCAAGTAAAGAAATAAGTTCATCTTTAACAAGTTTAATAAAAAGCTCATCAGGTTTTAAATTTTTACCAACATCCATTCCCAAAGCCTTTTCTTTAACATTATTTACAAATTCCTTGACAACTTGATAGTTTACATCAGCTTCAAGCAGAGCCATTCTAATCTCTCGCATTGCTTCATTAATATTTTCCTCAGTAATTTTACCCATACCTCGAATATTTTTAATGGCATTACTAAGTCGATCTCCCATATATTCAAACATGCTATCAATCCTTTCTAACTTAAAATTTTTGTAATTCTTTCTTGAAGTTCTTTTTCTTTAACTTCTTTTAAACATTCTTTAAGAATTTCATTTTTCGTTAATACTTGCAATAAGTTTTCATAATTTTGCAATTTTTTTTCAACCGTTTTTACTGTATTACCTACTGCACTTCTTGAAATGCCTAAATTTTCAGCTATTTCACTTAAAGACAAATTTTCCTCATAATATAAAGAAAAAATATTTTGCTCTTTTAAAGTCAATAATTTTTGATAAATAGAAAATAAATTATTATAATAAAGAACCTTATCCATTAGTCCATCATATCCTTAAATAACCCATAAATATACGACTCAATATCAAAAACTTGTAAATCCGTCATTTTTTCTCCCAAACCAATAAATTTAACTGGAATACCCACAGTTTCTTTAATAGCTAAAACAATTCCTCCTTTAGCCGTCCCATCAAGTTTGGTTAATACAATTCCTGTAATATTAGTAATCTCTTTAAAACTTTCAGCTTGAACAATTCCATTTTGACCAGTAGTAGCGTCAATAACTAAAAGTGTTTCATGAGGAGCTCCCGGAATAATTCGTCCAATCACCTTATTCATTTTCTCTAATTCTTTCATCAAATTCACTTTATTTTGTAACCGTCCGGCTGTATCAATAAAAACGATATCCACATTTTCTTTCTTAGCTATTTCTAAACCATCAAAAATCACTCCAGAAGGATCTGTATTTTCTTTACCAAAAAACAAGGAGTCTGTTTTCTTTGCCCATTCTTCTAGTTGTGCAACTGCTCCAGCACGGAAAGTATCCGCAGCAATCATCATTACTCTTTTTCCTTCTTGACGATACCTATAAGCAAGTTTTGCAATCGTAGTAGTTTTTCCAACTCCATTGACTCCGACCATCAAAATAACAGTTGGACCCTCTTCGGCCATCATAATCTTATCTGATAAAGATTCATTATTAACATAAATAATAAAGAGTTCATCTACAATAACTTCTTGTAAATATTTAGTATCTACAATATTTTCTTTTTTTACTCTATCACGAATAGCGTCCATAAATTTAAAAACGGTATTCACACCAATGTCAGCCATAATTAAAAGATTTTCTAATTCTTCAAAATATTCTTCATTAACTTTAGTATACTTAATTCCTAATAAACTAAGTTTAGAAACAAACTCATCACGAGTTTTTTTTAAACCTTTATCATAAGTCTCTAAAGATTCTTTAACTTCTATATTTTCTTTCTCTTTTTTTACAACAAGATTTTTTAATTTATCAAACAAACCCATTTAACATTCTCCATTTCTATAATTAATAACTACAAGTATTTTCTGGAACATAACTTTTTAATTCACCAATAGAATCACGATAAACAAGAATTTCCTTATTTAACTCACATAAATCATTTTTATTTTCAAAAAAACCACTCTGTACTAAATCAGCTACGGTTACTAAAGTATAACAACTATTTGTCGAAGGATTTTCTGGATTAAAATTAGAAGGACAATTCTCTAAATAAACTTTTTCAGCTAAAACATAAGTAATAGCAGTATCAGCAAGCCCTGTAATTTGCTCTTCTAAAAGTTCTTTTTGCGAACTATCTATGACATTAAAAACGGTTACACCAGCTACTGTCATTAAAATTCCCAATATTGCGATTACTGCAATCAACTCCGTCAAAGTAAATCCCTTTTTATCTTTCATATTTTCACCGCCTGTATAAAGTATACCATTAAAACTAGACAATTACAATTTTTTGCGTTATAATTTTAGAAGCGAAACAACTTTATTTTTTATTTTTTTTTGAAAGGAAGATATAAATGCAAAATAAAAAAGACACCACGTCAATCGTTGCTTTAGGTGGGCTTGGTGAAGTTGGAAAAAATATGTATGTAATTCATCACAATCATGAACTTTTAATTATTGATGCTGGAGTCATGTTTCCAGAAGATGATTTAATGGGGATTGACTATGTCATTCAAGATGTTACTTATTTAAAAGAACACGAAAGCGATATTAAAGCGTTAATTATAACCCATGGTCATGAAGATCATATCGGAGGAATTAGCTTTTTATTACAGAATGTCAAAATTCCAGTCATTTACGCACCTGGAATTGCT
>CALVXT010000134.1 GCA_944371545.1 uncultured Bacilli bacterium
ATGTCTAAATATTTTCTTCTAATAAAAACATTACCACTATTTAGTTCAATATTTCTTTGAATAACTTTCATGACCTCAGTATGTAAACTTTCTTTTAAGACAGCTAATAAAAGTTTTTCATTTTTCTCATTTAAAAAGATTTCTTTAAATGCTCGGTCGTATTTGGCAGTATAAAATTTTTCGTTTTGTTTTTCTAGTAGTTTTGTATTCATAAAAAAATTCCCCATTTCTTGAGAATTTATTTTACTTTTATTTTCTTTCTTTTCAAGAGAAGAAATTGATAGGTTTTGTCTTATTTTGCCGAAATCTTAAAAAAGAAAGAGCTTTTTGTTTTTTATAATAGATTTTTCTTACGTAAAACAATAATTAAAATAATCGCGATTACAAAAGAAAGACCAATAATGATAAGAAAAGAATAAGGATCAGTCCCAAAACTTCCTAGAGAAACATTCATACCTAAAAAAGATGCAATCATTGTTGGTATGGAAATAACTAAGGTAATAGATGTCAAAAATTTCATAATATCATTTAAGTTATTTGAAATAATAGAACTATATGTATTCATCGTATTTTCTAAAATTTCCCGACAAATATTTGCCATTTCAATTCCTTGTTTAATTTCAATTTGAACATCGCGTAGAATATCGATTTCCTTTGGAGACAATTTCGTGTTGTTTTCAATTTTTTCTAAGACAGCCCGATTGCCTTGTAATGAAGTAGTGAAGTATAAAAGACTTTTTTGCAAACTTAATAAATGCTCTAAATCTTTATTACTTGATGCTTTGATTAAGTCTTTTTCTTTTACTCTAATATCTTCTTGAATTTCATTTAAATGATTTAAATAATATTCCATACTTTTTCCAATAATATGAATAGGAAAAGTGTCATGATTTTGAAAACTTAAATTAGGAATAGTATTTGTTAAAATATCTTGAATAATAGGATGATTATGGGTTGAAACAGTTAAAATTCCATCTTCAAACAAAAACATTCCAAATGGAAACGCCCGATATTTCTTTTTATTTTTTGAAAGAATAATATAAGGAATATTGATAACATATAAAATCGAATTTTCCTCAATTTCAATATGAGGTAATTCAGATTTATCTAACGTTTTACGTAAGACATGTTCTTCAATTTGTAATTGTTCACAAATGCGTTTGATTTCATCATCTGTAGGATTTGTTAAATGAATCCAAAAATTTTTTGTAAGTTCTTCAGTTGGAAGAAATTCATTATTTGTTACTTTATACATTTTTTGCATAACTCATCACCGTTACCATTTTATCATAAACTAGATAAAAAATATTCCATTTTTCACGAAAAAAAAGAAAAAGTATACACTACTAATGAGATGATGAAAATGAAAAGAGTTATAGGCAATACTCCGTTAGTGAGAATTGATTACGAATATTTAGGAAAAAGAAAGACTATTTATGCCAAATTAGAGATGTTTAATTTTAGTGGAAGTATCAAAGACCGAGTGGCTTATTATATGATAGAAGAAGGAATAAAAACAGAAAAATTAAAGCCAGGAATGAATATAGTTGAAGCAACAAGTGGCAATACTGGAATTTCTTTAGCGGCATTAGGAGCTTTACTTCATTATCCAGTCACTATATTCATGCCTAAAACAGCTAGTGAAGAGCGAAAAAAATTAATGAAAAGTTATGGAGCAAATGTACTATTAGAAGACGGATTTGAAAGCTGTTTAGAAAAAGCCAAAAATTTTGCTCAAGAAAATCAGGCATTTTACCCTGACCAATTTAGTAGTCATGCGAATTTTTTAGCCCATTATGAAGGAACAGGTAGAGAAATTATGGAAAGTCTTCCTGAAAAAATTGCCGGTTTTGTTTCTGGAGTAGGTACCGGTGGGACCTTAATGGGAATAGGCAAGAGTTTAAAAGAAAAATATCCAAATATTCTTATCGCTGCAGTAGAGCCACAGAATATGCCACTTTTATTAAAAAATCAAAAAATTGATCCTCATAAAATCGAAGGAATAGGGGATGAATTTATTCCAGAATTAATAGAAAGAGAATTTATTGATAAGATTTTTTTGATTTCTGATGAAGAAGCCTTGCAAATGACTAGACGCTTAGCTAAAGAACTAGGTCTAGGTGTGGGAATTTCTTCAGGAGCAAACTTTTTAGGAAGTGTACTACTTGGAAAAAATTTAAAAGAGCCGGTAGTTACTATCTTTGCTGATGATAATAAGAAATATTTATCTACGGATTTAGTAAAAGAAGAAAATTTAGACCCCCAACTACTTGCCAATCAA
Organism: uncultured Bacilli bacterium; assembly: GCA_944371545.1. Lineage (GTDB taxonomy): Bacteria > Bacillota_I > Bacilli_A > RF39 > UBA660 > Ventrenecus. The sequence goes on from CALVXT010000134.1 coordinate 2,282, forward strand.
ATTCAATTTTTACATATTGAATTTCTTGAAAAATAAGATTTATAATTGACAAGAAAGGTTAAGAACTTTTATAATGATTAAAGAATAGGGTGTTGTAGTATGCAAGAAAAAATTGATAGAGTATCAAGTAGAGTACATAAAGAAAAAAGACTAAGAAAAATTTTTTGGATAACCTTAGCTATAGTTCTTTTTTGTTTATTATTGTTTTACTTTGTAGTAGGAATTATTTATAATCGTGGGAATTTTAGCATTAATATGGAAGAAGATTTATATTTTGACCGTGGATTGTTAATTTATGATGACCCAGAATATAAAGTTTTTCGAACAGAACTATTAGCTCCTTCACCAAATGTTTTTGATGATATGTTATCTCCTTGGATTCCAGAAGATATTGCAAACCGTGGTGGCGGAAGTCATAATGGAGATGAGTATCTCGCTTATACTTTTTATATTGAAAATACAAGTGAAGAAACAACCGAGTACTGGACCTCAATTGTTGTTGAAGATGTCATTAAAAATATAGATGAAGCAGTTAGAATAAGACTTTATCGAAATGGTGTTCCAACAACTTATGCTAAAGAAAGTATAACTGGTGAAGCAGAAGAAGGAACTGTAAAATTTACAAGCGACAATCTAGTAACTTCTTTATATGTTCCAAATTTTGCTCCAGGTGCAATTGATGAGTATACCTTAGTAATTTGGGTTGATGGGGATGATTTGGAGTGTACAGACAATATTTTAGGTGGCGAGTTTAAAGTCCATATGGATTTTACAGTAAATGCTCCCGAAGTTTAATAAAGGCAAATTTTGATTTGCTTTTTTCTTTTGAAAAGAATATGACAAGTGCTTAAAAATTCGTTGACAAGAAAAGAAGGAAAAAATTATAATGAATATATAATAAAAAATAGGCGAGCTTTAGATGATCGCAAAAGAACAAAAAGAGGAAGTGGGAGTAGGATGAAAAATAAAAAAAATGAACAACATAAAAAGAAAATGAAGAGATTGGCGTTAATATGTACGCTGAGTATTGTGCTTATATCGGTATCCACATACGCATGGTTCATTGGTATGCGTACAGTTAATGTTTCAAGCTTTGACATTAACATTGCATCTACTGAAGGTTTATACTTATCAATGGATGGTAAAAACTGGACATATGAGTTAGATGTAGCAAACGCTCCACAATATGCAAATAATGCGAATCAACTTGCTGATGTAGAGTTAATTCCTATGAGTACTATTGGTGAAATGAATACAGCTTCATCAAGAATGAAATTATATGAAAAAGGAAGTTTAACAGCTACAGCAGGTGGTTATCGTTTACTTGCTAGTCAAGTAGATA
>CALVXT010000135.1 GCA_944371545.1 uncultured Bacilli bacterium
TACTGTATTTTTTTATAGGGACATTTCTGCGTAAAATTAACTACTTAAAAAGAGGACATTTTTGCATAAAAGTCACATCTTTTCTTTTTCACCTATAAATTTTCAATTTCTTTTTTAGAAAGATCTGTAGCTTCAGCTATTTCGTCTATAGGTAATTTATTTAACAATTTTCTAGCAATTGCTTTGGAGTTTTCTTTTTCTCCTTCACTAAAAGCTTTAGACATCTGGGTATTATAGATTTTTTTCTGGTCTTCTTCTTTAGTCATATACTCTCGAAATCTTGGGTCTTGGTTTACTTTTTCTATTTCTTTCATATATTTTTCTACCTCCATATCTCTTTTAGCTAACTCTTTTAATTCCTCTTTTGATAAATCTAGCATAATTAAATGTTTATATTCTTCTATTTTTTCTTCGTTTTTATCATACCAAAACTCCATCAATTTGTCCATGTTCCATTCGATAATTTGAAAGTTTTGGGCATATTTTTTTCCTGTCTTATCTTGAATAAAATATTTTCTTACTAACTCTTTATCTTTCATTCCATAAGTTAGATTGATTTGAATAATTTGGACATCTTCCGTATAGTTTTGTCCCACTAAAGTGTAATGAGCATAGTTATCGCATTGAAAAGCTAAATTTCTTGGATGTAAATAATCTTCTACTGAACTATTTATTTCAATTCCAATAAGCCCTTGATCCGTTTCCAATAATATGTCTAAATATTTTCTTCTAATAAAAACATTACCACTATTTAGTTCAATATTTCTTTGAATAACTTTCATGACCTCGGTATGTAAACTTTCTTTTAATACAGCTAATAAAAGTTTTTCATTTTTCTCATTTAAAAAGATTTCTTTAAATGCTCGGTCGTATTTTGCAGTATAAAATTTTTCGCTTTGTTTTTCTAATAATTTTGTATTCATAAAAAAAATCTCCGTTTCTTGAGAATTTATTTTACTTCTATTTTCTTTCTTTTCAAGAGGAGAAATTGATAGGTTTTGTCTTATTTTGTCAATAAAAAAAGACCAAACGGTCTTTTTTTAAGAATTAAGCTAATTCAACTGTAGCGCCAGCTTCTTCTAATTGAGCTTTAATTTGGTTAGCTTCTTCAGCAGGAATGTTTTCTTTAACATTTCCACCATTGTCAGCTAAAGCTTTTGCTTCAACTAAGCCTAATCCTGTAATTTCTTTTAATAATTTAATTACAGCAATTTTGCTTCCGCCAGCATCTTTTAATACAACTGTTTTTGTTGAACTTTCAGCTTCTACAGCTCCAGCAGCAGGTGCAGCAGCAACTGCAACAGCGCTTGGATCTACTCCAAATTCTTCTTTCATTGCATCAACTAATTCTTTTACTTCAAGAATAGTCATTTCTTTTAAAGATTCAATAAATTCTTCTTTTGTAATTTTTGCCATTTTTCTTCTTCCTTTCTAATTTTCTTCTTTACCTTCTGCATATAAATTTAATGCAATAGATAAGTTACGAACATGTTCCATCATACCAGCTGCAAGCATAGTAAGTAAGCCTTCTCTTGATGGGATAGATGCATATTCTTTAATTGTAGCTAAATCTGCTACTGAGCCACTGATGATTCCAACTCGAATTTCTAGTTTATCATGATCTTTAGCAAAATCAGATAACACTTTGATTGGTTCTAGTAAGTTTTTACCAAAAAGAATTGCATTTGGTCCTTCTAAGAAACCATCAAAACTTAAGCTTAATTCATCTAATGCTCTTTTTAAAAGAGTGTTTTTGTAAACTTTAACAGTAGCATCTGCATCTCTTAATTTTACTCTTAAATCACTTAGGTCAGATACTGTCAAACCTTGATATTGAAAAAGAATTACAGATTCACTATTTTTAATATTATCAATAATATTGTTTACAATTTCTTTTTTGGCATCAAGAATTTTTGTACTAGCCATTTTTCTTCCTCCTTTACTTTTTCTATCTAAAAAAGCTTATCCGATTTTGGACAAGCTTAAAATTCACGTTTTTTAAGTGTCCCTCGGCAAGATGATTAAGGCTTAGCCCCTTGCTGTCTTCGGTTTGGCTTTTCTAGCGTTTATTATAATCCTTCTTTAATTAAATGTCAAAAGAATTTTGATCTACTTTAATACCAGGACCCATTGTTGCAGAAATACTAATTGAAGTAATGAATTTACCTTTAACTGATGCAGGTTTCATTCTTGCAATTGTTCTTACTGCATATTCTAGGTTTTCTGCTAATTTTTCAGCATCAAAAGAAACTTTTCCTAAGATACCATGAATATTTCCGTATGAATCAGTTCTAAACTCAATCATACCTTTGTTGATATCTTCGATTGCTTTAGCAGGATCTGGTGTAACTGTATTTGTTTTAGGATTTGGCATTAAACCTTTAGGTCCTAAAATTTTACCAATTTTACCAAGTTCTGGCATCATATCTGGAGTTGCTACGATTACATCAAAATCAAACCAGTTTTCATTTTGAATTTTATCAATCATATCTTTATCTCCAACATAGTCTGCACCAGCTTCTTTTGCTTTTTCAGCAGCAGCACCTTTAGCAATAACTAAAATACGTTTTGTTTTTCCAGTACCATTTGGAAGTACTAGAGAACCACGTAATTGTTGGTCTGCTTTTTTCGGATCAACATTTAATTTGATAGCAAAATCAATTGTTCCATCAAAATTTGTAATTGATGTTTCTTTTGCAAGTTTAGCAGCTTCTAATGCGCTGTAAGATTGGTTTTTATCAACTTTCTTAGCAGCTTCCACATATTTGCGACCCAATTTTTTCATTATTTCCCTCCTAACTGTGGTTTATTAGCGGACTTTTTTCTATAATATTATTCTTCTTCAGATTCTTCTTCTTTACCTTTTCCGATTACTTCTACTTCAGCTGAAGTTTCTTCTTTAACTTCTGCTTCCATTTCAGCTAACTCTTCTTCACGTTTTGCTCTTTCAGCTTCTTCAATAGCAGCTTCTTTTGCTTGTTCAGCTAATTCGGCATCATTAACACCTTTGATAGCGATACCCATATTACGAGCAGTACCTTCAATAATATTCATTGCTTCTTCTACAGTATATGCATTTAAATCAGGTAATTTTGTTTCAGCAATTTTTCGAAGGTCTTCTTTAGAAATTGTTGCAACAATTTCATTTGCTCCTTTTTTGCTTCCTTTTTCAATTTTAGCAGCTTTTTTCAACATGAAGGCAGCTGGTGGAGTTTTTAAAACAAAGTCAAAGCTTCTATCTTCATAAATAGAAATTTCGCATGGAACTACATCTCCCATTTTATCCTTTGTTGCATCATTAAATTTTTGACAGAACTCTTGGATATTAATACCAGCAGGTCCTAATACTGTACCAACTGGTGGTGCAGGATTTGCTTTTCCAGCAGGAATTTGTAATTTTACTTTTTTTACGACTTCTTTTGCCACGAAAACCCACTCCTTTCTTTGGAATTTTTTTAAGTTTAAACGTGTAAGTGGTCTTGGGCAAGTCCGCATGACTCCCTCCCACTTCA
>CALVXT010000136.1 GCA_944371545.1 uncultured Bacilli bacterium
TCATTTAAAAAGTCATCAATCCACGATGAATCCTAGGATTAATGACTATTTGATCGAAATTTTATACTTTTATCCTGGAAAATTTCTTATCTAAAAAAAACTAAATAAATTAAGAAAAGTAGATAAACTGCAAACGTAATAATACCATTAATTCGGTCTTGTTTACCTTCTCTTTTTTGAACACCTAAAGCCATAGAAATTAAAAGTCCACCAATTAATCCTCCTAAATGGGCGGCGTTATCTATACCACTTACCATAAAACCTAATAATAAGTTAAAAAGAATTAAAGGAATAATTTGATTTCTTAAAACACTTCCTAAATACAAACGATAATGGTATCCAAAATATACTAAAGCTCCAAGAAGTCCAAAAATTGCTCCTGAGGCTCCCACACTTACCGAATTTGGATTAATTACACAACTCATTAAACTTGCTGTAAGCATACTGCAAAAATATATAGCTAAGAATTTCCATTTTCCAGCAAAATTTTCAATTTGTGTACCAATAATATATAAAGCATACATATTAAAAATTAAGTGGAAAATACCGCCATGTAAGAATCCTGCTGTTATTAATCGCCAGAACTCTCCATTTTGAACAAGAACACTATTTAATGCTCCATAGCGAAGAAGATTTAAAACATTTAAATTTGCTCCAGAAAGTGCGAAAACAGCGAAGAAAGCTATAACATTTAAAGCTATTAAAATATTTGTAACCACAATTTTCTTAGGTCTAAAAATACTCTCATATACTTTATTTTCACGATCTGTCTTCTTGTTAATGTCATTTGTTACATCAATCATTAAATCTAAACCTTTTTCATTTAAAAGCATTTTATGATTTATATCTGGAAATATATCTAATACTTTTTTAGATTTAATTAATGCTCCATTTTTTAAAGCAACAGAAGCAATATTTTTGTTTTCTTCTAATGGAACATCTTCATTAACATCAAGTAAAATATTTAAAGCATTCATCGACCAAGAAAGTGTTTTTCTTTTCACTTGACGCATTACATTTCTAAGCTTTAATATATCAAATTCATATTGTTCTTTATTATGAATATAATTTGCATTTATTCGAATAATTTTATAAGGTCCTTCTTGATTTTGAAGCCAAATCTCATCTTTGACACCATTTACAACAATCGGACTATAATTTTCTTCTGTAATAAAATAATGTACTAAACGCATGATCATCTCGTCTTTTTTATCCATTGTCACTGCCATAAAATACACCCTCCACGCATAATATTATACCTTAAAACATAAAATTAGTAAAGAAGGTGAATATTATGGTGCTTTTACTTATGTTTTTACTTGTTTCATTACTCTTAATTGGAATTCCAATTACCCAAACTTTTTTAAAAAAAGAAGAATTAAATGATCTTCTTTTTCTCGTGTTTTCTAATGGTGTTTTTATTTTGTCAACATTAATCTTTGGTTTTCACTTAGAAGAAGTATTTTTAACTGTATGTTCTTCTTTCTTTTTAACTTGTTATAGTTTATTTTTAATTTTAGAATTAAAAAAAGAAAATAAGAAGTTTCATATTTTAGAAGTTCCTTATTTTCTTTTTACTTTATGTTTATTTTCTTATTTTTTATACAAATTTTTATTCCAAATTCTCTAAAAAATCTGCAAATTCTTTTGGTAATGGCGAGGTAAAATGTAAGTGTTTTTTATTTATTGGGCTAATAAATTCTATTTCACTTGAATGAAGAAATTGTCCAAAAGAAGTAGCTTTATGTGTATTATAAACAGGATCATTATAGATAGGAAAACCTATGTAAGCCAAGTGAACTCTTATTTGATGTGTTCTACCTGTTTCTAATTCGCATTCTACTAAAGTATAATCTTTATATCTTTTTAAAACTGTAATATGAGTAACAGCTTTTTTTCCATTAATATCTGTGACTGCCATTTTTTTTCGATCATTTGCATCTCTCCCAATCGGGGCATCAATAGTAATATGGTTATGTTTTAAAACGCCTTTTACTAAAGCTATATATTTTCTTTTTACTCTTTTATGAGCAAAATCATCAGCTAGTATAGCGTGTGCTTGATTGTTTTTTGCAACTAATAATAATCCCGAAGTATCTTTATCAATACGATGGACAATACCAGGTCTAGCATCTCCATTACAATCGCTTAAATTTTTGGTATAGTAAAGCAAAGCATTCACTAAAGTATGATGAAAATTTCCACTTCCTGGATGAACAACCATTCCAGATGGTTTATCGATAACTAAGACATCTTCATCTTCATAAACAATATTTAAAGGAATATTTTCAGGAGTAATATCTAGTGCTTCATCTAAATTTTCTGAAAGAGTAATTACATCCCCTTTCATAACTTTATAAGAAGATTTCACGGGTTCATCATTAACAAGAACAAGGTTTTGCTCCAACAACTTTTGAATATAAGATCTAGAATACTCTAATCTTTCGCTTAAATATTTATCAATTCTTAAATTTTCTTCTTCTATTACTTCGATCTTGTCCATGATTGTGCTCCTCCTTTAAAACGGCTACAATAAATAAAATAGCTCCAACAACAATTAAAATATCAGCTAAATTAAAAACTGGAAAATGATACTCAAAAATTGTAAAACTTAAATAATCTTTAACATAGCCAAAAACTATTCGATCTACTAGATTTCCTAATATTCCAGCATACAGAAAAGAAACGGCAAAAAATTTCCATCTACTTTCCTGAACCGTATTTTTTATTATACTTAAAAATATTAAACAAAGCAAACTAATCAAGATTAAAAAGATTCTTTGATTTTCAAAAATACTCCATGCAGCCCCCGTATTCTCTAACCATTGTAAAGAAAAAAAATTAGGAATAAGAACAATACTTCCATTTAAAAGAAGATGTTCCATCAAAACTTTTACACCTTGATCTAAACAAAACAAAATCACAATTAAAATAATTTCTCTTTTTCTCATAATAAAATCCAATCTAAAATTTATTAAAACAATGTGGATAACTGGATGGCACCCCTGCCACTTTTTCACGTGGCTGGGCCCCATCTTTAGGTATCCTATAGACTTAATTCATATGGTGAACTTCTCGTTCCTTCTCCTCCACTTATTTTAACATTAGAGGATAGATATAAGGCGGGGAAAACGCCATTTCTGTCGAACGCATTGCTGTAGTCCACGTCGCCATAATAGTACACATAGAACACGAGGCGCGAAGTACTGGAATGGGGGGTTAAGGTCCATGGATATGATCCTGTGTATAACCAGTCATTATTGAAACAATCATCATAATCATCCCAGCTGTATAATTCTGTATTTAAACATGTTTGTCTATTTGTTGTACTTCCTCCTGCTGTTGCATATCCATAATCACTTGCATACATTAA
>CALVXT010000137.1 GCA_944371545.1 uncultured Bacilli bacterium
ATAAAAAAAGAAGAGTATTCAACTAAACAAGAAAAAATCTTATCTACATCAAGATAAGACTTATTCGTTCCATCCAAAACGAAGAACATCATAACTCTTCGTTTTACGTCCAACATATTTATATGCATCTTCCTCGCTAGGCATCAGTAAATCCAAATCATTCCCTAAAACTCCACGGTCTAAAACAATTGCAATTATTGGTTCAGAAGAAATATTTGGAAGTTCGAATCGAACCACAGAACCACATGGCAAATTACTAGATGACGCTACAATCCGTACTGTTCCATATTCCTCATCTGGATATGTTGTCGTACCATCTTTAACATAATATCTTGAGCAAGCCAAGTTTCCACTACACAAAGGACAATTGGCACCATAACCAGTTATATCTCCAGTAAATGTATCTTTCGCACTATATAAATCATTTTGCAAATCTTCTTCCAATTTTAAAGCCATCGTCGACAAATTTATTACTCGATTACTAGCGTTATTTGAAACGGTAGTCATTTCCTTAGATGTGCTAACATTTGCTACAAAGACAAACAAAATCAATAAAATCAGTTGTACACTAAGACAGATATTTCTTTTTAATTTTACCATTTCTACACCTCGTCTTATATAGACATGATATCATACCTATATAGAAATGTCAAAAATAGCTTCTACATTTTCGTTAGTAATTCTTACCAATTTATCCATAGAAATTTGTAAATAATCACATATAAAATCAGCAATAATCTTAATATTTTTAGGCGAATTCTTTGTTCCTCTAAAAGGATGAGGAGTTAAATAAGGGCTATCTGTTTCTAAAACAATATACTCTACAATAGTGGGTAAAAGTTCTTTTAAATGACTATTTTTAAAAGTAACCACTCCATTGATTCCTAACTTATAACCCATTTTAATATACAATTGAGCAACTTCTAAACTACCTGAAAAAGAATGAATAACTCCTTTTACTTCAGGATATTTCTTCAAAATAGTAAGAGTATCTTCTGTCGCATCTCTTGAATGAATAACTACGGGTAAAGAATATTTTGAAGCAAGCATTAACTGTTTTTCAAATAATTCCTTCTGTAACTCTTTATTTTCTTTACTATAATGATAATCCAACCCTATTTCTCCAATTGCTACAACTTTAGATTGACGCAAACAAGATTCTAAAAATTGCAAATCCTCTTCAGTATAAGAATCAGTATATTCAGGATGAATACCTATAGAACAAAATATATTAGGATACTTATTTGCAAGTTCCAATACTTCTTGATTACTTTTCGAATCACATCCTGATACGATAAACAAAGAAACTTCATTCTCTTGAGACTCTAAAAATACATTATCTAAAGAATCATAATATTCCTTATACAAATGACAATGAGTATCGACAAGCATACTATTCTCCCTTAATCTTAACAATCTCTTCTAATTTCTTAGCAATATCAATTCTCATAAAAATTGGCGCCGGATCATTTACTTGATAAACAGCAGTATCATCAAAACCAAAAATAGTATTATCTGTACCAATTTGTCTTAAAATTTCTTTAGAAGTATCAGGTAAAAAAGGACTTAAGAAAAGAGCACAATTTCGAATTCCTTCTAACAAATGATATAAAACAGTTTCTAAACGCTCCTTTTTAGTTTCATCTTTTGCTAAACTCCAAGGCATAGTATCATCTATATATTTATTACTTGCTCGTAAAGTATCAAATATTTCATCAAGAGCTAGACCAATTTCTAATTTATTCATTCTTTTTTCAACTCGGCCTTCTAAACTATTTATAGAATCAATATAAGCATCATCAAGATTTTCTACCGCTTTTTTATTTTCAACTTGACCATCAAAATATTTTTTTGCCATAGAAATCGTTCGATTTACTAAATTTCCTAAAATATTAGCTAAATCACTATTAATTCGTTCCATAATAAGTTCATAAGAAATCGTGCCATCACTTGCAAAAGGAATTTCGTGAAGTAAATAATAACGAATCGCATCTACACCAAATAATTCTACCAAATCATCGGCATATAAAATATTTCCTTTACTCTTACTCATTTTATCATTATTCATTAAAAGAAAAGGATGCCCAAAAATTTTTTTAGGTAAAGGTAAATCTAAAGCCATTAATAAAATAGGCCAATAAATAGTATGAAAACGAATAATATCCTTTCCAACTAAATGCAAATCAGCTGGCCACCATTTTTTAAATTCTTCATTACCACCATCTACATCATAACCAATATTCGTAATATAATTAGATAAAGCATCAATCCAAACATAAACAATATGATTATCATTAAAAGGAACACGAACTCCCCAGTCAAAAGCTGTCCTAGAAACACATAAATCCTGTAATCCTGGTTTTAAAAAATTATTCATCATTTCATTTTTACGAGCTTCTGGTTGAATAAAATCTGGATGACTTTCAATATATTCAATTAATCTATCCTGATATTTTGACATTCTAAAAAAGTATGACTCTTCACTCTTCTTTTGAACTTCTCGACCACAATCAGGGCATTTTCCATCAACAAGTTGACTATCTGTCCAAAAAGACTCACAAGGTGTACAATACCAACCTTCATATTTATCTAAATAAATATCTCCTTGATCATACAACTTTTGAAAAATATGTGAGACTATTTCTTTATGATGAGAATCAGTCGTCCGAACAAATTTATCATAACTTGTATTCATGATATCCCAAATTCTTTGAATTTCTTTTGAAATATCATCAACATATTCTTGAGGAGTTTTTGAAGCTTCCTTTGCTTTCTGTTCAATTTTTTCGCCATGCTCATCTGTACCTGTTTGAAAATAAACATCAAAACCTTTTAATCTTTTATAGCGAGCAATTGCATCAGCTAAAACAATTTCATAAGTATTACCAATATGTGGCTTAGCAGATGCATAAGCAATAGCCGTCGTAATATAATATTTTTCCATTATAATCTCATCCTTTCAAAAATTATTTCCCGGGAAATAATTCCAATAAAAAAATCATGAACATAAGGACGAGTAAAACCCGTGGTACCACCTTATTTCATGATAATCCATGCACTTTCCCTTATAACGCTTTCCTAGCGATTCAACTCCAGAGCCATCTTCTATAAAAATTCTTCGTTTATTTTCACCAACCATAAACTCTCTAAAAAAGAACCTTTATATACTCTTTCCTTCAACATTGATTATCCTTATTTTAACATAGATTTTAGAAAAGTCAATTAAGGAAAATAATATGTAACTAACGTTTTTTAATTTTGTTAATTAAAATAGTAAACACTCGATTTTAAACAAAAAGAGAATTTACAAATGTAAAAACTCGTTTATAATAA
>CALVXT010000138.1 GCA_944371545.1 uncultured Bacilli bacterium
AGAAGAAAAAACGGGTGTTAGCATCATGTACATGGCTGAAAAAATGGATGCTGGAGATATTATTGCTCAAGAAGAATATTTGATTTTGCCAGAAGATAATGTTGGAACTTTGCACGAAAAATTATCTCATATTGGAGCTGATTTACTTTTAAATACATTACCAAGCATTATAGCAGGTACAAATAATCGAATAGTTCAAGAAGAAAGCAAAGTGACTTTTGGTTACAATATCAAAAGAGAAGAAGAACATGTAGACTTTAATGATTTAGGAAAAAATATCTTGAATAAAATTCGAGGTCTTAATCCATGGCCAATGGCAAACATTTTAGTAAACGATGAAGAGTATAAAATTTTAGAAGCGGATTTTTCAAAAAAAGAAAATACCGTTCCCTATAAAATAAACGAAATAACTAAAGATGCAATAGGAATAGAGTGCCAAGATGGAATAATTTATATAAAAGTTATAAAACCTTTTGGCAAGAAAATAATGAATGTTAAAGATTTTTTAAATGGTACAAAAAAAGAAGAAATCGAAAAATGGCAAATATCTTAAAAAAGATAAATTTTCTTTTCTTCTTTTTTTAACTAAACATATAAAAGTATCTTTTTTGTCACCAAATCACATTTAAAAATTAAGGGAGGTTTATAAAAATGAAAAGTTTTGAAGAAATTAAAAAATTATATCAATCTACTTTGATAAGAAAAAATATTGCTGCAGAAAATTGCTCCAATATAAAAGAAATATATTACGAAAAGTATCCTATAAGTTTAATAGGAGTTTTTTCACGTCTTCAACACCCTCAACTATATGGTGAAATGAAAAGAGAAGTAAAAGCTTTTGAACAGGTTTATAATCAACTTAATTTTTTAAGCGAATCATTAGGAAATATTGAGCAAATAATAGATAGAATTTTTCAAAAAATATATGAACATGGAAATAAAAAAATAGGAAAAAATATTTATGAAAAATTCATAAAAATTTATCAACAAATTAATAAAGATTTAGAAGTATTATTAAGAAATCCTACAGGACTGAACGCTGATCTTACGCGTGCCCGTTTAGAAGAAAAATGGATCGAACTTCTATATTTAAATAAAAAAGTTATAAATGATTCAGCATCAAATGAATATTTTAAAGATGAAAATAGTGCCTTATATAGTTTGGCTTTATATGAAAGTGTGAAAGACTATAAAAATATAAATGAACTTCTTGAAAATTCTTTGGTTAAAGGATACTCTTATGATACATATTCGATGTTAGTTAGTGCTTTTTTTATTTATCAAAATTCTAGAGAAAAATATTTAGTAAAAGAAGATCAAGTTTTACAAAATAACGATTTATATGTTATTAGTAGACATACATGTGACCCTGAAATTTTAGCTTTATACAGTAAAAAACAGTTGATTTCTACGAGTAAAATGCTTATTGAAGAATATGAAAAGAGAAAAAAATCAGAAAGCTACGAAGTTTTAGATTCACTTTCTCAAATTGTAAAATATTTAAAAAGGTATAGATAACAAAAGATTGTTTCTTTTGTTTTTTCGTGTTTTAATAGAAGAAAGGGAAGTGAATGAAATGAATCTTTACGGACAGACCTTAGAAAATTTAGAAAAATATTTTGAAAGCATTGGTGAAAAAAAATTTAAAGCCACTCAAGTTTTTGAATGGCTTTATCAAAAAAGAGAGGAAAAGATTGAAAATTTTTCAAATATAAAAAAAGAAATCAGAACCCAACTAGAACAGGATTTTAAAATGGATATTCCAAAAATTATAAAAAGAGAAATAGATATTGATGTTGAAAAATTTTTATTTAACCTTTCTGATGACGAAAAAATTGAAGCAGTTTTAATGCGTCATAATTATGGGTTAAGTGTCTGTGTATCCTCTCAAGTAGGATGCAATATGGGATGTAAATTTTGTGAATCCGGAAGATTAAAAAAAGTACGAAATTTAAAAACTTATGAAATGGTCGGACAAATTTTAGCAATCGAAAAAGAGATTAAGGAAAGAATTAGCTCCGTAGTAATCATGGGGATAGGAGAACCTTTAGATAACTATGAAAATGTTATTGATTTTATAAAGATTATCAATCATCCAAAAGGAATCGCTATTGGTTCAAGACATATTACATTATCTACATGTGGAATTATTCCAAAAATTAAACTTTTAAGTGAGTTTCCTTTACAAATTAATCTGGCCATTAGCTTGCATGCTCCAAATGATGAATTAAGAAGTAAAATCATGCCAATAAATAAGGCGTACCCCTTAAAAGAAGTTATTGAAGCAGTTAAAGAATATATTAAAAAAACAAATCGTCGAGTAACTATAGAATACATCTTACTGAAAAATGTAAATGACAGTATAGCTCACGCTCATGAACTTGCTACCTTACTTAGAGGGATGAATGTCTATGTGAATTTAATTCCTTATAATGAAACAAATCATATTGAGTTTAAAAAAAGCGAGAAAAAAAGCATTGATGCCTTCTATCAGACTTTACAAAAAGAAAAAATTAACGTAACAGTGCGTCGGGAATTTGGAAGCAAAATTTCAGCAGCTTGTGGTCAACTAAGAAGTAAGGAAGTTTAAAGTTTCTTTTCCCGTACAACATCTTTACAATACATTTGATTTTCATCATCTTCATAAACACATTGAAAACCACATTTTAAAGCCACTTGTATACTTGAAAGGTTTTCTTTTTTTATGTTTAAAATAAATTTATCTAAAGAATACATAGCAGCAAATGTTTCCGTAAAGAGATTAAGCATAACAGTTCCGTATCCTAAATGCCGGTACCTTGGTGAGATAGCATAGTAAACAGATACCGTTTTCCCAACCCTTGTATCTACTATTGGAGAATGAGTAATAAAACCAACATAATCCGTTTCGTTTTTTAATAAAAAGCTATCCTTTAAATAAGTTTGAGAATCAACATTTCCTAAAAACTCCTGAACAGAACCATCTTTCATAATTTCTTTAATAAAATCTTGATGCAAAATATTATCGGAAGAATACATTTCTAAAGACATAATAAACACTCCTTTTACTCATTATAATTTTTGTCTAATATACTGTCAAATCTTTTTTTGAACTTGTATTTTTATTAGAAGCATCTTACTATAATAATAAGAAGGAGTTGTTTTTATATGAAACCAAAATTTTCATGGAAAGTAATTTTGGGGTGTTTGTTTCTAATTGGAGTGATTATAACTGGTTGTACGATGACATATGTAAATTATCAAAAAGAACAAGAGTTAGGAGAACAAGAA
>CALVXT010000139.1 GCA_944371545.1 uncultured Bacilli bacterium
TTATAGTGATAGTGAAAGAATTGTACCTGTTTTAGTAACTGAAGAAAGTATGAATTTTGACTATGGATTAGAAGTAAATACTAGTGATGAGAATCGAGTTTTATATAAAAATAATGGTAATGGAACTTTAGCTTTTGATGTTTTAAATACTGGTGTTTTGACTGATCCAAATATTCGAATTTCGTTATATCAAAAAAAGGAATTTACAGCTTATAATCAAGATTATCAAATTGTTGATTTACAAAACTATGCTACATCTACTTTAGATTTAGCTACTAGTAATACCTATTATGTGACTCGTGCAGCCAAAACATACGATGGTACTGAAGCAAGTATTAATCACTATGAAGTTAATTTAGATTTAGCAAAAATGAGTCCGGGTGGTTATCAATTTGTTTTTGAACTTTATGATGGAACGCGAAAAATTGGTTCAATAGATAAAAAATATATTGTGAGGTGAGCGCATGAAATATAAGCTTGTCATTGTATTATTGTTAGGTATTCTTATATTAATGTTGTCAGGTGTAACTTATTCTGTGTTTACCTCTGAAGCTTCTTTAGAGGTGGAAGATCAAGATTTAGCCAAATTCATTTTTAATGCTGAGAGGTTAGATCAAATTAATTTGCCACTTGTTAATATGGAACCTGGAACAACTTTAGAATATCCTTTTTCTGTTACTAATGAAGATAATGGTGTAGTCAGCAACGTTACAGTTCTTTATGAACTTACTTTAAAAACTTTTCATTTTATGCCTTTGGAAATAAATCTTTATAAATTAAATGGAGAAGAAGAGAGTTTGATAATGACATGTGATGAAAGTTATAGTCGAAATGCAAATAATGAACTTGTATGTAACACAGATTCTTTTGAAATGACACATGCTGATGGTGTTTTGGATCATTATGTTTTAAAAGTTACCTTTCCTTTAAATTATAATTCTACACAATATGCAGATTTGGTTGACTTTATTGATTTAGAAATAACAAGCTCTCAGAAATCGGAGGGATAAAAATGCGATTTAAAATGAAAAAAAAGTATATAATTGGTGTTCTTGTTTTCTTATGTGTTCTTTGTATAACTACATTTGGATTTACATATGCTAAATATGTTTCTAATTCTTTGTGGAATTATTATTTAGGTTCAAAAAGTTTCTATTTTTCATCAGATTCTTTGGGAATGGAAAATGTAAATCATGTAAACAATTTATGGAATGGTGATAGTGTTCATTTTTCTTTAACAAATAGTGAAAATGATCTGGTTTCTACAGATTATAATATAGCTTATTCAGTTACTTGTTCAGTTTTGGGCGATGATTCTTCTGATTATACTTGTTCGATTAATGGAACTAATTCAGCAACTTATACTGGAACTTTATCAGGTTATGAGACATGCGTAAATCATAAAAATGATGGAGTAGATGTTTCTGACTATATTCAAAGTGAATGTGAAGTTAATGGTTATACTTGGGAAAAAGAGCCAGCTTTAGCAGATTTATATTTTGATGTTTCTAAAAGTGATGGAACAGAAGTAACAGATGTTACTGTAGAAATTACCGCATCAAGTACAAGTCCTTACGAGAAAACTTTACAAGGAACTTATGAGTTACACCGAGATCCAACTTTAGATGGAAATGTTTCTTTATCTTATGCTTATAATGAATTTGTTGGAAATTTACTTGTTAGTAATTCTTTTTCTCAAGAAAAATGTGTGACTATTACTTGGAATGCTGATGATTTAAGAATTGATTTAAATCAAGGGTTTAATCAATTTACAGAAGATGTGAATGGCTATATTAATGGAATTACTTTTAAAATAAATGGTAAATCTACTATTCCATTAACTTTTTATCAAACAGATTTTGATAAAGTAATTGATTCAAGTTCTTTTCAAATAATTGAAAGTAAGAACTGTCAAAATTAGACAAAAAGAATTGCTAAGCTTTTTCTTTTGTGCTAATATTAATTAGGAGGTAAATAATGAAGGGTTTGAAGACAGTTAAGAAGGTTGTATTTACAACTGTTGGAGTTTTATATTTTGCTTTTGCATTATGTATGACAATTTTATTATTAAATAGAAATGATTATAATGTTACACAATTTGGAAATACATCTTTAATTATTATAACAGACGATGTGAGTATAGAAGGGTATGAAAAAGGTGATTTAGTTATTGTTGAATCACAACGAATTTCTAACTTACAAGTAGGTGATGTGTTATTCACGTATAGACTTGATAGTAATAAGACGGCTCATGTAGAAATTGGTACAATTGGTGAAGTTTATCCAGATGAAGAATCTATTTCTTTTGAGAATGGAGATACATATTCTTTGAAATTTATTGCTGGAAAGCCAACTAAAGTTATTCATGGTATTGGTAGCGTGTTGAATATTATTACTTCACAATGGGGCTTCTTATTTATTGTATTACTCCCATGTTTCTTAATATTTATTTATGAAATCTATGCTTTAATTATTGAAATCAAATATGGCGCGAATGAAGAGTAATCTCTAAGCGCTTTTTTTGTGCGTAAAAAAAGAAAGCCTATTTTTTTAAACTTTCTATTTCTTCTTTAGATAAACCTGTAAATTCGATAATTTCAGAAATCTCTTTGTTTTTGTTTATCATTTTCTTAGCAATTTCAATGGAATTTTGTTTGCTTCCTTGTTCCATGCCATGTTCTACACCTAACTCATATGAACTTTGTTTTTCATGTTTATGTTTCTCTTCTAAATCATAATACATTAAGAAATCTTCATCTTGAGTTAACTCTTCTACTTTCTTTACCATACCTTTGAACTTCTCCTTTCCCTTATACTTTTCTTTTAATTCTTCGATACTTTCGTATTTTTGAAAAAAGTCCATGAATTCTTGTACTTCTTTAGGTATATTATATTTATTTTTTTTAGCATTTTCAAGAATTAAATGAAAAGATAAGTAAAGTTCAGATTCGATATGTCCATATTTATCTTGAAGCCTAAAAACTAGGATAGGCTTATTTGTTTTAAAACGATTAAATCCATCAAAGTTTATTAAAATGACTCTTTTTCTTTCTTCACTCATATGGGTACTTGTTTTAGCTAGAGCAAAGGCATAGCTTACATTTTTATCAAAGATATCCTTTGTGTCTGTCTGGTTCATTTCTAAAATGATTTTACAATTTTCAATTTTAATAATCACATCAGATATTTTTCCTTTTTCATTTATATGACTTTTAGTGATTTCTCCACCCATATAGGTAGCGGTTTCTAATTTATCCATTTTGATAT
>CALVXT010000140.1 GCA_944371545.1 uncultured Bacilli bacterium
TATTTTTTTCACTAGGATCACCTTATATATTAGTTTACCAAAAGTAAGAAAAAATATTCTTTTTTTAAATCATTTTCAAAAGAATTTCATTCATGACATAAAGCTTCTCATAAGGAATAAAAATGTGGCCTTTCTTTTCTTCTAAATCTCCGTTTCTTAGTAAAGGTTTGATTGGATAAACATCCTCCATTTTTACTTGATATTTTTTTTCAAATGCTTCTTTATTAATTCCTTTTATTTTTCTTAAACCTAACATCATTTCATTATCCATAATATCTTTTTTTGATAAAATTTCTTCTGTTCCTTTGTATTTTCCGTGTAGATAATCGGTTAAATTTTTAGTATTTGTATAACGAATTTGATCGATATATCCGGAAGCAGATAAACCAAATCCAAAATATTCCTCATTATTCCAATAAGTCAAATTATGAATAGATTCTTTTCCGTTCTTAGCAAAATTACTAATTTCATAATGCATATAACCTTTTTTCTCTAAAATTTTACAAATGTAATGATACATTTCTTCATCTAATTCTTCGTTAATTGGCCTTATACCATTAATCCACAACAGGGTATTAGGCCCAATCATTAAACTATAGGTACTAATGTGATCGGGTTTTAGTTTTAAAAAATATTTGATATCTTCTTTTAACATTTTCATTGTTTCACCCGGAATAGCATAGATAAGGTCTAAATTAATGTTTTTAAAGCCAAATGCACGAATCAAGTTCATTTTTTCTTCAGCATTTTTAAAATTATGATTTCTGCCTAGTAGTTTTAAATTTTCTTCTTGAAAGCTTTGAATACCTATACTTAAGCGAGTAACTTTATTTTGCTTTAAAATTGTCAACAATTCCTTTGTAATATCTTCTAAATTGCATTCGAAAGTAAATTCACAAGTTATTGTACGTTTAAAATTCTTTATAATATCCATCAAAAATTCAAGTTCGTTATTAGAAAGAACAGAAGGAGTACCTCCACCAACATAAATACTTTTAACTTCTTCTCCATCATATAAATCTAAAATTTCATCTTTTAATTTTAATAAATACTGATGTGACCATTTTTGGTAGTAGAAAACTTTACAAAAATCACAGTAAGAACAAATAGATTTACAAAAAGGAATATGAATATATACTGCTGTCATTTTTATAATCGCCTAGTATCCTTAAATATGTCAACATACTGTGGAGATTTCATGATACAGTCATAAGCGTAATCTTTAGTTATTTGTCTTTCAGAATGTTTTGAATTGAATATTCTAGCTATTTCTTCAAATGTTTGCTCCGGATACTGACTTCTCAATTCCTGTAATTCAAAGACATCCTCTAATTTTTGTAATACTCGCTTATAATCCGGTTGTGGTATAGCCCCGGTAAACTTATTATTGTGTTCATCCTTTTTATGATGATTTTTCACAAATGATGTAAATCCTCCTTTTACTTGACCAGAATGTTTATTCATTTGTAATTGTGATTGAATACTTTCAAAAACTTCCTGTCCGATCAAGTCACGCAACCTTTCATCCGTTAAATATCGTTGAACCGTTGACGAAGAAAAAGCTTCCAGAATATCAGGATTCTCTTCATTTAACTTATCAGATAGTTCTTTTAAAGAAGAATTAGGTTGTGCTAAGAATTGAACAGCTGTTTTGAGCAATTTCTTGTCTCGTTGATTTTGTCGAAATTGTTTTATCATTTGATACTTTTGAGGATTATAATAATCATCTCCTGGTTTGTTTAAACGCGCAACATAATCATGAATTGTTTTTTTAGAAATGTGCTCTCGAACAGCAATTGCTTGAAGCTGATCACCTTTTAAAATTGCATCGATAACTCTAAAAAAACGTTCCTCATTAAATACACCCATTATTTTTCATCTCCACTCAGTATTGATAGAAAGGCTTCGCTTGGAACTTCAACACTTCCTACCATTTTCATTCTTTTCTTTCCTTCTTTTTGCTTTTCTAATAATTTTCTTTTTCTGGTGATATCTCCACCATAACATTTAGCTAAAACATTTTTCTTCATTGCTGAAATATTTTCTCTAGCAATAACTTTTGAACCGATACTTGCTTGAACTGGTATTTGAAATAATTGTCTTGGAATAACTTCTTTTAATTTAGAAACAATTGCTCTTCCTCTTTGATAAGCAAAATCTTTATGAACAATTACTGATAAAGCATCGACAATTTCTCCATTCAACAAAATATTCATTTTAACTAAATCACTTACTCTGTATCCACATATTTCATAATCAAAAGAAGCATATCCTTTAGAATAACTTTTAAGTTTGTCGAAAAAATCATAAACAACTTCTGACAAAGGAATTTCATAATGAATATTGACTCTTGTTTCATCAATATATTCTAAAGATTTATAAATGCCTCGCTTATTTTGACAAAGTTCCATAATTGGACCAATATACTCACTTGGCACGATGATGTTTGTATAGATAAACGGTTCTTCTATTTGTTTGATTTTAACAGCTTCTGGCATTTTATTCGGACTATCTACCATGATTACCTCACCATTAGTCAAAGTTACGTGATACACAACACTTGGACTTGTGGCAATAACCGGAATATTAAATTCACGATCGATTCTTGTAGTAATAATATCCATATGCAAAAGTCCTAAGAAACCTACTCGAAAACCAAAACCTAATGCATCACTTGTCTCAGGTTCAATCGTTAAAGCAGCATCATTAAGTTTTAATTTTTCAAAGGCCTCTTTCAAAGCTTCATAACGATTGGGTTCAACGGGAAATATTCCTGAATAGACCATAGGCTTCATTGGCTTATAACCGCGAATTGCTTCCTTAGCAGGATTCTTTTTTAATGTAATGGTATCTCCAACATGAACTGAAGAAATATCTTTAATCGCCGCGATGACATAACCAACATCTCCACATTTTAGTTCTTCTAATGGATGATCTTTTGGTGTTCTCACTCCAATTTCTGTAACTTCATAGGATGCGTCAGTGGCCATGAAAAGAATTTCATCTTTATTTTTCAAAATTCCTTCTTCAACCTTAACTAAAGCAACTACTCCTTTATAAGGATCAAAATAAGAGTCAAAAATTAAAGCACGTAAAGGGGCCTCGTTGTTAATCTTTGGAGGTTTTACCTTTTTAATTATTTCTTCAATTAACTCTTTTACCCCTTCTCCAGTTTTTCCACTGCAAAGAAGAATTTCCTCTTCTTTAAAACCTAA
>CALVXT010000141.1 GCA_944371545.1 uncultured Bacilli bacterium
GTTTGTCTATTTGTTGTACTTCCTCCTGCTGTTGCATAGCCATAATCACTTGCATACATTAATCCTATTTTCCCTATCCATTCTGTTGGTCTATTAGTATATACATCTATGCCTCTTTCTGATGTATACCATGTATTTGTAATTGCTGTTCGATAAAAATTTTCAGCACTGGTAGTACTAGATAACCCTCCTAAGTTCCATTTAGCATCACTTATCATAGATTTTGCTTCTTCGGTTAAGCCATTAGTACTGAAGTCACAAGACTTTGTAGCTCCATTTTCTCCAGATGGACATTCTCCACTTGTTCGATTCCAATATGCTCCTGAATTTAATACTTGTTGAAGAGTACTATCACTCCAATCATTTGACCCATAAACACTTGTAGATGAACCAACTGCAATTGGTTTATTATCCCAACTATAGCTTCCTATAGACCCACTTCGTATAATTTTTATTCTGGTTTCTTTATCTCCTGTTCCATCATCGATATTATTAAATACTCCGATGATTCTCCATAATTCATCATTGAATCTCACATAATTATTTGGATTCCCTCCGATATATCTTAAATTGTTATCTACAGTTTCATCATTAACAATTTCATCACTTATATTTGCTAATGCAGTTACATATTGAGATGCATTTCCGTAAGTCACAATATTTCTGTCTATCTTTTCACTTTCATTTCCGGCATTATCTTCTACTTTTACAGATATTTGATAAGTTGTTCCTTCTGTTAAACCTGTAAAAGTATAGCTTGAGGAAGTTGAAGAGTACCAACTACTCCCGTTATCTCTACTGTAATAATATGTTTTTATTCCACTTCTTTCATCTGTTGATGAAGATGCATTTACCGTGATGCTTGTCTCTCTTGATGTTGTTGTAAAGTTTGCTACTGGTGCTATAGTATCTATTCTATTTACTTCTATACTTGTTGAATACATATTATTTGCTGTATCTTTTACCCATACATAATAAGTTCCGTTTTCAGTTGCTTCATAACTTAAGGAATAACTATTTCCTGGAATACTTATCCATTCTGTTGGTTCTTCATTTTCTTTAGTTACTTGGTATCCACTTAACCCACTTTCTTCATCTTTTAAAATTGCCGTTACTTGATTTGATGTGGTAGACCATTCGCTACTACTTGTTAAAGCTTCAATACTTGGTTCTGTGTTATCCACATTATTTATAACAATACTTTTTGTTGTAATGTGTTCGTATGCATCTTTTACTGAAATGTAGTATGTTCCATTTGAGGTTACTTCTTTTTTTGTTTCATAACTTAATGTGTTTTCTACTACTTCCCAGTTATATGTATCTTCACTTGTGCTTATACTTACTCCACTTATTCCTATGACATCATCTGTTGCTTGAATGGTAATTGTATCTTTTTCTCCCCAGTCTGTTAATGTGTTTGTTATTGTTAGCTCTGGAGCTGTTGTATCAATTGTTGTTGCTGAATAGATTTGATAGGTTATATTTTCAAATCCATCTTTTGCCCAGATATAATAATTTTTATTTTCTGTTACTGTGTAATTTATTACATCAGTATACTCATTCCACTCTGTTGGTTCTTCTTTGCTTTCTGTTATGGCATATTCTATTTGATTTGATTTTTCATCTGTTATTGTAATAGTTAAGTTAATTGTTTCTTGATTATTTATTTCTTCAATATCTATTGTTGGAGCGTTTTTATCTAACTTTGTTGGGATAATTTCAATGTTCTTTACGTTTCCTACTTCATCTCTTACATAGAAAGTGTATGTTTTTTCTTCTTCAAACTCATATGTTATAGTTATATTTTTGCTAGGCTCATCAATTCTTGTCCAATGGCTATTGTCTAAACTATACTCGATTAGATTATAATTTGTACTTGTTCCTGTTATTTCAAATGTTTCTTTTTGATTATTTATTTCTTCTGTTTGACTATTTGCTTGTAAAACTATTTCATTTTCTAAATTCTCTTCTGGTATATATCCTGCTTCTATACTTACTTTACTTAAAAATGTTGCATTCATCGTTTCTTCTAATGTTGGGGTACTTTCATCCATCCATAATTTTACTGTATATGTTATTTCTTCTTCTGGCCCTAATGATCCACTTGTTAATTCATATGCTTTATCTGATCCTTCTATTACTGGTGTTTTTTCTTCATAGGTTACTAAATTTTTTGGAGTTCCATCATTTACTGATACTTTGATATATTCTCCTGATAATCTTTTTTCATTTTCACTTAACAACAAATCTTCTAAATTTACTTCATAAGTTGCGTAGGTATTACATGTGTTTTTGATTGTGAATGTATATCCTGTTGTAGACAATCCTTCTTCATCACTTATTGGATACGTTTCAGTTAAAGAAATTGCATCTCCTTCATTTGTCATAGTTAGTTCAAAACATTTACTTCCTAGAGTATTAAAATCATTTTGTTTTTCATTTACAAACCAACTTGCATAACTAATACCTAGGATACTTACTATTCCTATTAAAATAAGAATCGTTATTAAAAGTTTTTTATAATTAGAATTTTCAAATAATTTTTTTAATTTCTCCATTTTATCACACTTTCTTTTCTATAAAAATTATATCAAGAATTTCTTTTGTGGTTTAATATTATTATTTTTCTTTACACTAATTCTTCATAAATTTCCTTAACAAGTTGTAAATTTTCTTCCTTTTCTAATTTTTTTAAACCTTCTTGACTATTTAAAAAAGTTGTTACTTCTTCTTCTAAAAATTTTACTTTATTTGAAATAGCATAATGATAATTTTTAATATTTTGAATGAAAAAACGAGTTGTTTCAGCTAATGGAACTATTTCTTTGTTTGAACTAGAAACACGATATTCTAGTTTTTGATGATTAAAGTATAAATCTAACACTACTTTTTCTAAAAATTTTTTAGAAATCGAAACATTTTCTTTAAATAAAACCATATCTCCATGACTTGTTTCTAGTTGAAAATCCACTAATACTTCATAAGGCAAAGAAATTTTTACAGCATATAAAGTTGGTAATGCAGATAAATTTAAACAAATATCTTCAAAATTTGGAATACCCGCAAAAACAAAAAGATTTCCCCTTCGATCACTTTCTTTTTCTTTTAAAAAAGCATCAATTGTTCTTTCATTTGATATAAAATATAATCCTTCATTATAAGCTTTTTTTAT
>CALVXT010000142.1 GCA_944371545.1 uncultured Bacilli bacterium
GAAAACTATGATATAATATACAAGTATATCAAAAGAAAGGAAAAATGATATGAGAAGAACGAATCAAAATGCAATGAAAAACTTATTTCCTTATTTAATTTTGGTAGTTGTCATATTTATTGTTTTAAGTGTTCTGAACTTAGGAAGAACCATCACCAATGAATTAACAACTGGTGAATTAATGAGTGAAATAGCAAACAAAAATGTAACAGAAATAACAATCACGCCTAGTGGAGAAGAAAGCGTGTACTATATTGAAGGTAAACTTAATGGCTATGATGAAAATGAAAAATTTAGAGCTACTGTAGTTGAAGCAGAACTATCTAATGTTATTAAATATGCTGAATCAGCAAACCTAGAAGTTTATGAAACCAATCCAGATCCTGGTTCAGTATCATGGGTGTACATATTAATTAATGTAGTTCCATTAGTAATACTAGTTGGTGCAACATACTTCATTTTTGTAAAAATGGCTAACAGCAATAAAGGATCTATGGACTTTGGAAAAAGCCGCGCAAAATTATCAAGTGACGGAGGTAAAGTTCGCTTTAGTGATGTAGCAGGCTTAAAAGAAGAAAAAGAAGAAGTATCAGAATTAATTGACTTCTTAAAAAATCCAAAGAAATTTCAACGTTTAGGGGCTCGTATTCCAAAAGGTGTTTTATTAGTAGGTCCTCCAGGAACAGGTAAAACTTTACTTGCTAAAGCAGTTGCTGGAGAAGCAAACGTACCATTTTATTATATAAGTGGTTCTGATTTCGTAGAATTATTTGTCGGAGTCGGAGCAAGCCGTGTTCGTGATATGTTTAAAGAAGCAAAAAGAAATGCTCCATGTTTAATTTTCATCGATGAAATCGATGCTGTTGGACGTCAAAGAGGTTCAGGTATTGGTGGAGGACATGATGAAAGAGAACAAACACTAAACCAATTACTAACAGAAATGGATGGATTTGGTGCAAATGAAGGAATCATTATCATTGCTGCGACAAACCGTCCAGATGTATTAGATCCAGCTTTACTACGTCCAGGAAGATTTGATAGACAAGTAACTGTTAATCTTCCAGATACAGAAGAACGTGAAGCAATATTAAAAGTTCATGCAAAAAACAAAATTCTTGCTCCTAATGTAAATTTAAAGAGCATTAGTCAAAGAACTTCTGGTTTCTCAGGTGCAGACTTGGAAAACTTAATGAATGAAGCAGCTTTACTAGCAGTAAGAAAAAATGAAGGTGCAATAACTTTACAAGATATAGATGAAGCAACAGACCGTGTATTAATGGGACCAGCTAAAACATCAAGAAAAGTTAGTGATGAAGTAAAATGGTTAACAGCAGTTCATGAATCTGGTCATGCCGTTTTAGGATTAAAATTAAAAGATGCAATGGAAGTTCAAAAAATCACCATTGTTCCAAGAGGAATGGCAGGGGGATATACAGCTTACACTCCAAAAGAAGACAATATTACTAGATACACAAGAAATGAAATGATTGCAATAATTACAAGCACACTTGGTGGACGTGCAGCAGAAGAACTATTCCTAGATGATATCACTACAGGAGCTAGCGATGACTTCAGACGTTCAACTGAGCTTGCGAGAAGCATGGTTACCGAATATGGTATGAGTGATTTAGGACCAATTCGTTATGAATCAAATTCAGGAGATAATGTTTTCTTGGGAAGAGATTATAACAAAACTCGTAATTATTCAGATAAAGTAGCTTTAGAAATTGACCAAGAAGCTCGTAAAATTATCATAGAATGTTATGAAAATGCTAAAAAAATCTTAAAAGAAAATAAAGATTTAGTTATGCTTCTAAGTCATACATTACTTGAAAGAGAAACAATTACAAAAGAACAAATCGATGAGTTAGTAAGAACAGGTAAAATCGAAGATAACGAATTTGAAATCGGTGATGAACCAACTCTTACAAAACTAAGAGAAGAAGCAAAAAGTTTGAAAATTAAAGGTGCTTCAAAAATGAATAAAGAAGAATTAGAAAAAGCAATTGAAGAAGCTGAAAAAGAAAATATTGAAGAAGAATAAAAAGTCTTCTTCTTTTTTTGCTTAAAAAAAGGAAATATTTATAATAAAAAAGTTGCGACAAAAGCATAGGACTCATCTAGTAAGTGATACAAAAATAAAAAAATTTAAATTTTCTAACTATTATACTCATTTTGAAAAATGAATAAGAAAAAATATCCAATATTAAAAAAGTACTAGCCAAAAAGAAAAAAGTGCATAAAATATAATACAAAAATAGTAAATCCTTCATTTGCATCTCCTTAAAATATTTGCTTTAATGAAATCAGAAAGGAGAAACATGAAAAAATATAACATAACATATTGCATGGACGGAGAAGTTATTTTTGCTTCAACGAACACAGAATCTCAAAAGAAAATCATCGTGAATTATTTAAGCACAAATTTAAACAAAGAATGTATTAAAAAATTGGTTGTCAATAACGTTATATATTATGAAATCCTACTAGAACCAGCCATGAAAATTATTAAAAATAATTTGTATGATGTATATGATGATCTAGAAATTCACTTGTTAAACTTTATAAAAGCTCTTCTAGCCTCTACGTCAGATGAACTAATAACCTACATAACTGAAGCAAATTTTTATACAAAAGAAGAACTTTTAAAAATCGAATGTGAATTTGAAAAGAAACGTTTGTACTCTAAATTAAAAAAGAAAAAATACAAAAGGGCATGAATTTCTAAAGACAAAAGAAATAGTTTATGTTAAAATGATAATAGACTGGAAATTAAAAGGTGGTATTATGGCAAAAATTATTTCATTAGTAAATCAAAAAGGTGGAGTTGGCAAGACAACAACAAGTATAAACTTGGCTGCTGCTTTAGGAAAAGAAGGTAAAAAAACTCTTTTGGTGGATCTTGACCCCCAAGGAAATGCTTCGACAGGACTAGGATTAAATAATAATGATTTTGAAAATGATATTTATGATGTGATAACTGGCGTTTGTGAAATTAAAGATGCAATTATTAAAACAAAATTTAAAAAT
>CALVXT010000143.1 GCA_944371545.1 uncultured Bacilli bacterium
TGAGTATCATAAACTTTATAAATTGTTAGGCCAATAATAAGAATTAAAGAAAAAAGTATAGTGAAAAGAATACAGTTTCTATTATTTATTATCTTTGTCATAATAATCCTTTATAAATTGTTCGCGAAATTCTAAAATTGTATCGTTTTTGATAGCTTCACGAATTTCTTCCATTAAATGAACTAAATATCGAATGTTATGAATTGATAATAGTCTTGCTCCAAAAGTTTCTTCTGCATTAATTAAATGCTTAATATATGCTTTTGTATAATGTTTACATGCATAGCAATCACAATCTTCACTTATTGGTGTGAAATCGGTTTTATATTTGGCATTTTTTAAATTTATTTTACCGTATTTAGTTAGAGCATGTCCATGGCGAGCAAGCCTAGTTGGAGAAACACAGTCAAACAAATCAATACCTCTTATTACCCCTTCTACTAAATCAATTGGCTCTCCTATTCCCATAGCATATCGGAGTTTATCCTCTGGCAAGTAATCAGTTGAATAATCAAAAGCTTTATACATATCTTCTTTTGACTCATGATCATTGGCAACTCCACCAATTGAATATCCATCAAAATTCATTTTAACAAGTTCCTGAGCACTCATTTTTCTTAAATCTTTATAAGCTCCTCCTTGAACAATTCCAAATAATAATGCATCTTTTCCTTTAAAAACATCTTTTCCTCGCTTAGCCCATCTCAGTGTTCTTTCAACACTTTGCTTTAAATATTCATAAGAGGCACTTGCCGGAGGACATTCATCAAAGCTCATAATAATATCGCTACCTAAATTTTCCTGTATTTGAATACTTTTTTCTGGAGTTAAAAATAAGCTATCTCCATTATATTGATTTTTAAAGTGAACACCTTCTTCTGTGATATCCTTTGGATTTGCCAATGAGAAGACTTGAAATCCTCCTGAATCCGTAAGAATCGGACCATCATAATTCATAAATTTATGAAGCCCGCCTGCTAAAGCAACTATCTCGTCTCCAGGTCTAAGCCATAAGTGGTAGGTATTTGCCAGAATAATGCCGGCTTTCGTTTCTTTTACTTCTTCAGGACTTAAAGTTTTCACAGTTGCTTGTGTTCCAACGGGCATGAACATTGGTGTTTCATAAACTTGTCCGTTATAAAAAATTTTGCCTAATCGTGCTTTTGTATTTTTTTCTGTCTTTTGTAATTCAAATGTAACCATACTACCCTTCCTTTAAATAAAATTATACCATATTCATTACATAGCTCCAATACTTATAACTTGTATTTTTAGTAAAATTTTAGTAACATATTCTTGGAAAAAAGGCAAATTATATACAAAAATTCATTAAACAAATTTGAAAATCATCATTTTCAAAACATGAGTGAAGAGCAAACTCATGTTTCACCTTTAGAAATTCTGCTTTGTGATAATAAAGTTTTTGTAAAAATTGAGAATAATTGGGAATATTTATCTATAAAAAAGACTTATACTTTGTCACAGGAATTTCAAGATGTAATTTTTAAAAGCATTAATGCTTTAGAGGACCTAAAAACAAATAGAAGTCCAAATATATCAAAACATTATTCAACTCATAGAAATGCTCGCATACAATTTTTAGAAGACATTATTTTATTGTATGAAACTCATAAGCCCTTGCCTTGGAAAATAAGCAAATTTACTGGTCTTATCGAAAGTCAGACAGCATATAATGAAAATGATATATCATTTTTAACTCAATTATATGGTATAAGCAGTACATATGTTCCTACAAATACTCAAAGTCAAAGACGTGTTCGAACATGTGCAAATACTAAATTACCGAGTTTAAGAAAGTAGTTAACTAAAAGAAGTGTTAAAAGGATTATCTTTTTAACACTTCTTCTTTTCTTTTTGCTAGTTCTTCATATAACAAAATTTGGCCATTTTTTTGATTTGGATTGCGATTTATAATTGCTTCAATTTTTAGGTTTCTAAAGTCTTTATAGCCACTATTATATGATAATGGTTCTGTTGTATAAACTAAGGTTTCAAATAAATTTACTATTTCATGATATTTCTTTTGAAAGTCTTCTTTACTATCATAGAGAAAATCTATTTGATACGAACTCATATTCTCGGGCAGAAAAATTGATGCAAAAAGTTTACCATTCACTTTTGCTCCAGAGCTAAAAACTACAGTAAAACCGTATGAATTAAAAGTTCTCGCATAATCAATGTGACTTTCTCCTCCCATATGAACCATATTGTATTTTTTTACCATATCTTGACAAAACTCTCGATGATCACGCTTACCTATTTCATATGGCTGTTTTTCTATTTCATCTTCTTGATTATATGGAATTAATACCATTAAGTATTGTGAAATATCCATTATTTTTCTCCTTTCGTATTATCTTTCTTAATAAACATTGCATCCCCAAAAGAAAAGAAACGATATTCTTCTTTTATAGCTTCTTCATAGGCATGAAGAATTTTTTCTTTTGATGAAAATGCACTTACTAGCATTACCAATGTGCTTTTTGGCAAATGGAAATTGGTAATTAAACAATCAATTGCTTGAAATTCAAAGCCTGGATAAATGAAAATATCCGTATTACCATGGCAAGCTTTAAATTCATGATAGGTATGCATAATAGTTTCAAGTGTTCTTGTTGAAGTAGTACCAACTGCTATAATTCTTCTCTTTTCTTTTTTGGCTTGATTTAGAATATCCGCGGTTTCTTCACTCATTTCATAAAATTCACTATGCATATGGTGTTTTGTTACATCTTCCACTTCGACTGGTCTGAATGTTCCTAAGCCAACATGTAAAGTTACATTTGTAATAATGATTCCTTTTTCCTTAATTTTTTTTAATAGTTCTTCTGTAAAATGAAGCCCTGCTGTTGGAGCTGCTGCGCTTCCTACATTCTTTGCATAAACCGTTTGATAACGATTTTTATCTTCTAATTTTTCGTGAATATAA
>CALVXT010000144.1 GCA_944371545.1 uncultured Bacilli bacterium
TAATTTAAACAAATTTTTATTTTCAAACTTTTTCATAAAACTTGTTAAAAATTGCTTGACTTATATATAGTTGTCTATTATTAGGTTAGAATATTTTCAAAAGACTGTCAATCAACTTTCTAAAAACTTTACACATTAATTTTCATTTATGGACTTTAATCTAAATTTTTGTTAAAATGAATATACTATAAAGAGGTTGATAAAATGAATGAATCATTATTTAAAGCTTATGATATTCGCGGTAAATACCCTGAAGAAATTAACGAAAATTTTGCTTACATAATAGGAAAAAGCTACGGAAGCTATTTAAAAAAGTTCCTAGACAAAAACAAATGTGTAATTGGCATGGATAATCGTTTATCATCAAAAAGTTTAAAAGCAGCATTAAAAGAAGGATTATTAGATTCTGGAATTAACGTAGTTGATTATGGAGAAATTACTACCCCAATGCACTATTACACTAGATATATTGAAAATACCTATGGCATTATGGTAACAGCAAGTCATAATCCAAAAGATGATAACGGATTTAAATTTTCTTTTGATAAATTAGCTAATGCTAGAGGAGAAATGATTGAAGATTTTAAAGAATTCACTTTTCAAGGAAATTTTTTAGATGGCAATGGCAAATGTGAAGAAAGAACAATTAAAGATCAGTATTTAAAATACCTACAAGATAATATTCAAATGAATAACAAATCTGTCAAAGTAGTATTTGATCCAGGAAATGGCGTGACTTCAACTATCATTAAAGACGCGATAAAATTATTTCCAAATATAGAACCTATTTATATATGTGATATAAGCGATGGAACATTCCCAAACCACCATCCTGATCCAGCAATTGAAGAAAACATGCAAATGTTAAAAGAAAAAGTTTTAGAAACAAAAGCTGATTTAGGAATTGCTTTTGACGGCGATGGCGATCGTCTAGGAATTATCGATGAAAATGGAAAATTTGTTATGGCAGATCAATACTTGATTGTAGCAGTAAGAAACTTGATAAATAAGGTGGAAAATAAAACTTTTCTATGTGATGTTAAATGCTCTAAAAGCTTAATTGATGAAATTAAACGATTAGGTGGAAATGTTTACATGAGCAGAACAGGAACAAGCTTTACAGAAGCAAATACCAAAGAAAATAACATTCCTCTAGGTGGAGAGTTATCTGGACATATTTTTTTCAATGATCGTGGACCAGAAATTTGTAGTGCAATATATGCTGGATTAAGATTTATTGAAATTCTTTCTAAAACCGAGAAAAGTTTTAGTCAATTACTAGAAGGAATAACCCCTTACATTTCTACTCCAGAAATCAAAATCACATGTCCAAATGAAATAAAATTTCAAATTGTTGAAAAAGTAAAAGAATATGTTAAAGAAAAACAATACGATTATTTAGACATTGATGGTGTACGAGTGAATTTTCCAAATTCTTGGGCTTTAATACGTGCAAGTAACACAGGCCCAAATTTAACATTACGTTTTGAAGCAACAGAAGAACGAGAACTTTTAGAAAAGCAAAAAGAATTTACCGAATTAGTTAATGAACTAATGAAGTAAATTCTTTTTTATATATACTTAAGGTGTTAAAACAATTCTAAAAGACCAACTACTTACAGAAGTACCAGAATATGGATTTGTACTTAATATACGAACTTGAAATCCATCATGATAAGTACCTCCTCGTCCATAATACGGATAGCCTACAGTCACAAAAGATAAAGACGCCTTTAACCAAGAAGACGAATTATAAAATGATCCACTCGAATTATTTGACGACATCATGGCAAACGGTCCCATTTCTCCTGTAGCATCTCCTAATATTCTATTTTGATAATTGACGCTGCTTGTTGTATATACATATTGATCATAATATTTAGAATCTGGCCAATCATAGCCAGTGCTAAATGAACCTTCTTCTGTACCAAATCTTCCATTAAATCTGGAATTTTCTATACTATTTCTTCCACTCATTGGATTACCACTTTGATCCATCATAACCCCCATCACATATTCCCATGCTCCTCCGCTCATATCATAGATTCCACTTATATTGCCCGTTGTACTTGCAAGTATACTATTTGGATAAGATGTATTACAGGATCCATCATTACAATATCGATTACATTCTTGACTTGCTGAAGTATATCCACAAGTTGGTTCACTGTTAGCTTGGTATCCAGTAATGAGTGAACTATTATTATTGATTCTTACGTTCATTTTATTTCCATATGCACTATATTGTAAATAGGCTACTGCTCCCCATTCTGTATTTTTCATCATATGACTGTCTAAATCTCTTTGATAATCATATGAAGTATAGAAGGCATTGGCTACTTGTATTCCTCTCCAACTATAGGTATTTGACTTAACAACAATCTTACTTGCATCTCGTGTATTTTGCTCGGCTTCTACTGTATTTGTTGCTCCTCTATATCCTGTTTCAAACTTACCTACCCAAAATCCGGTTGATGGAATACTTAAAAATGCAGGATGTGTCATGTAGTCTCCAACAGCACAATTTTCTGTGGCTCCACTTGTCATTGGTGTTGTACATTCTCCATCTATATTATCACTTGTATTGTAATCTCCAAATATGATTGGGATTTCATGAACTTTTGATGTATCTATACTTGTTAAACTTTCATAGTTTCCTAAATCCCATAATTGATACCTGTATTTTGGGATCCAAACGAAATAACTTTCTATTTTCTCTTCTGGTATAATTTCTCCATCTTCATAAGTTTCATTTTCATCAAATAGTATAACTGCATTCGCCCAGTTCTTTTTTTCGTAACTATACCACTCATTTGCAAGTGAAGCTTTTTTTACTGTTCCATCACTTTCTATCGTTACGGGTATTAATGGATCTTTTAATACTGGATCTGTTCCATTTAA
This sequence comes from uncultured Bacilli bacterium, assembly GCA_944371545.1. GTDB lineage: Bacteria > Bacillota_I > Bacilli_A > RF39 > UBA660 > Ventrenecus. The sequence goes on from CALVXT010000144.1 coordinate 2,902, forward strand.
AATATTCTCTTTATATCCTGTTTTAAAATAAAGTTC
>CALVXT010000145.1 GCA_944371545.1 uncultured Bacilli bacterium
ATTAATCCCAACAATGAAATATCCAGTTATCCTAAAACCAGCAAATGTTGTTTTATATAACCATTTAGACTTTGCAGGAAAAAAGAAAATTTATAAAATTGTTTCTGAAGAAGAGCTAAAAGAAACTTTATATACAATCAAAGAGTCCGGATATAATGACCGAATGATTCTGCAAGAATTTATTCCTGGAAATGATTCATATTTATTCGATAGTGTTGTATACGTGGATACAAAAGGCAAAGTAAAAGTAATCAGCTTCGCCCAAATAGGAATTCAAGAAAGAAAAAAAAGCATGATTGGTAATGCCGCGGCTTTAATTAACGGTTTAAATACCTTTGATGGAGATGTAGAAAAAGCTAAAAAAAATATTATCGAATTTATGGAACAACTTGGTATGAACGGATTTTTTGAAATCGATATGAAATATGATGCAAGAGATAAAAAATTCAAAGTATTGGAAATCAATGCTCGTCAAGGAAGAAGCAGTTACTATTTAGTTCCCTTAGGAGCAAATTTAGTTCAAATTATGGTAGATGATTTACTTTATCATAAAGATTTGCCTTTCAGAGATTTAAAAGAAAAAATTTTGTTATCTTTTATTCCAAAGAATGTTTTAAAAAAATTTACATCAAATGAAACTTTTAAAAAGGAAGCTATAAAACTTTGGAGAAAAAGAGTGAGTCCAATGGAATGTTCCTTGGATAAAAATGTGAAACGCTTTTTAATGATGAAAAAAAGACTATGGCATTATAAAAAAGAATACCAAAATAGTGATTGGGAGGAATAAATATGTGTGGAATTGTTGGTTTTGTAGACAAAAAAAGGAAAAAGGAAAAAGAAACAATCATTAAAAATATGGCAGACCAAATTATTCACCGTGGCCCAGATGGAGAAGGATACTATACAGATGATTTAGTTGCTTTAGGGCATAGAAGACTTTCAATAATTGATGTTAAAGGCGGTGGCCAACCAATATATAATGAAGATAAAACTTTAGCCATAATTTTTAATGGAGAAATTTACAATTATCAAGAACTTAAAGAAGAATTAGAAAGTAAAGGATATGTTTTTCAGACAAAAACGGATACAGAAGTAATTCTTCATGGGTATAGTGAATGGAAAGACGAATTGTATGAAAAACTAAGAGGAATGTTTGCCTTTGTGATTTATGATAAAAAAAATAAAGAAATAATAGGCGCTAGAGACCACTTTGGGATAAAGCCGTTTTACTACTATTATAAAGATAATGAATTTATGTTTGGCTCTGAAATAAAATCTTTTTTAGTACATCCAGAATTTCAAAAAAAATTAAATACAGATGCTTTAAAAATGTATTTAATATTTCAATATTCAGTAAAAGAAGAAACATTTTTCAAAAATGTATTTAAATTAAAACCAGGACATTTCTTTCATTATAAAGATGGTAAGTTAAAAATAGACTCTTATTTTGAAGTAAGTTTTAACAAAAAAGATGAACCCTACGAAAAGATGTATAATGACTTAGAAAAAGTTTTAGAAAGTTCTATTTATTATCATCAAACTACCAGCGATGTTGAAGTAGGAGCATACTTATCAGGAGGAGTAGATTCATCATATGTTGTGAGCGTAGGCAAACCTGAAAAAACTTTTTCAGTAGGCTTTTCTTATGAAGGATTTGACGAGACAGATTATGCTCGGGATTTATCTAAGTTATTAGGAATTCAAAATACTAGAAAAAAAATTAGTGCTGAAGATTTTTTTGAAGCATTGCCAAAAGTAGAATGGCATACAGATGAACCTCACGCTAATTTATCAACTGTACCACTATACTTTTTATCTGATTTAACAAGTAAGCAAGTCAAGGTAGCTTTAGCTGGCGAGGGTAGCGATGAAATGTTTGGAGGCTATAATGAATACAATGACCCTTTATTGCTCCGAATTTATATTCATTTGCCATTAGTTATCCGAAAAGGAATGCGTAATATTTGTAAACATTTACCACATTTTCCTGGTAGAAATACTTTAATAAAATATGGGCTTCCATTTAACGAACGCTATATAGGTCATGGTACTTATATGGAAAGTGAAGAAGCAAATAAAATTTTAGCTGATAAACTAAAAAATAATGAAACCATAGCTGATATTCTTGAACCGGTTTATAAAAAAGTAAAAAATGAAGATGAACTCACGAAAAAGATGTTTATTGATTTTTATTTTTGGTTACCTCAAGACATCCTTCTTAAAGCAGATAAAATGAGTATGTCCCATTCTATTGAATTAAGAACGCCCTTAATGGATATTGACGTTTTTAAATTTGCAAGAACTATTCCAAATAAATACTTATTAAAAAATAAGCAAACAAAATATTTATTTAGGGATGTTGCATCTAAAAAAATTCCAGATGAGTGGAGTAAACGTCGAAAATGTGGTTTTCCAGTTCCATTTTCTAAATGGATTCGAGAAGAAAAGTTTTACAATATGGTTAAAGAGGAGTTTAATAAAGGTTATGTTTCAAAGTATTTTGATCAACCTTATATTAATAAACTATTAGAAGAACATTATAAGGGAACTCAAAACAATGGTCGAAAAATTTACAATATTTATTGTTTTTTAGTGTGGTATGACCAATATTTTGCATAAAATAAATCAGAAGAAGGAATATTTTCCTTTTTCTGGCTTAAAAATGTGTGTTTTTTGTGAAAAAAAAGAAATTTGATGTTGACATTACCACCTGTTTTTGGTAATATTTAAAGTGTCTTAAAGAGAAACGGGCGTTTAGCTCAGTTGGTTAGAGCATCTGCCTTACAAGCAGAGGGTCTGCGGTTCGAGTCCGTAAACGCCCACCATTATTTTTTTTGCCGAAATAGCGTAATTGGTAGCGCAATTGACTTGTAATCAATGGGTTGGGGGTTCGAGTCCCTCTTTCGGCACCATTTTT
>CALVXT010000146.1 GCA_944371545.1 uncultured Bacilli bacterium
TCCATCATCTATTCTTGTTTGATTATAACACAAATAAATATTTTATAATATAGAAGAATGAATTTTTATTCTATAATTTTGTATTTTTATTTTAAAATCTATCAATTTTTTTGTTCTTATTATTTTTTCTTCTTGTTCTTTTTATTTCTTTATACAATTTTTTATTAGTTTCTTTTACTATTATTCTTCTTAATTTTTCTTCATTGTTACTAAAAAAATACTTATCTTTATAACTTCTATAAGACACCTTGTTTTCAAAGAAATTCATCATTCTATCAAGTTCTATTTCAATTCCAGAAGTAAAATATAAATCACTTACTCCGTTATTATTTTCTTGATAGTTTATACTTGGTATTGTGTATTCTTTTAAAAAAACATTATTATTTTCTTTTGTAACTTCTTCTTTTAAGTCTTGGTAAATCTTTCTAAAAATATCTGTTGTAGTCATTTTTTCTCCTTTCTAGCAATAAAAAAGAAGTACTATTTTTTACAATAATACCTCGTATTTGCCTTATATTTTATTATAAATTTAATCCGTCTTTTAACCCTAATTTGTATGCTTCTATTAATTCAATTAAATCCATTTCTCCTTGTGACACTCTAATTTTTACTATTTGTTCTCTTTCTTCATTATTTATTCCTTCATATTTGTCACTGTCTAATAGTTCTCTTATTTTCGGATATTTCTTTTTTATATAATTTATTGTGTCTTTTGCTTTTTTATAATCTTCATTTAATGCTAAATTTTGTCTACTCTCTCTGTCAAAATAATCACAAAAATCATCTTCACAATAATCAAAAAATCCTTTTTCTTTTTTATTTTTTACTTTTTCTTTTTGCAACCTTTCTTGTATTTCCTTTACTAATTTCATTGCACTAAAATAGCCTTCTTTAAAAAATTCAACCTTCCATAATTCAACTTCTTCCGTTTGTAAGTTTACTAACTCATTTATATCGTTTATTATTTTGTGACGTAGTTCTTTATTCTTTATCTTTTCAAGTATTTTGTTACTTATATCTTCTTGAATTTCTAATATTTTATTAATTTTTGTATTTTTATTTTGTCTTAAAAATTTTTCTTGAAAATCATTCGTGATAGCCTCACCAATAATATCTAATATACTTTCGTTTTTTTCCATAATCTTTTCCTCCTTTTTGTTATAACATATATTTATTTATATTTCTTTGCAAATGTGCAATCTGTTTTTTCGTATATTTGACTTATTATAGCACTTTGCTTTTTATTTTTTAGAATAAAAATAATATAAAAAAGGAATACAAAGTTATGGATTTTCCAATTTAATAGCAATTAAAACTACTCTTACTATGTTTTTAATAATAAAACCTAGAACTATTGGTATTGAAAACTTATTGTTTATTTTCAAAACTCTTGGTGTTTTACTTGCTGATTTCTTTTCTGATAAAAGATTTAAGGACGCAGAGGCTAATGATTGGAGAAATAAAAAAAGAATATAATTATCTTATATCCCTACTAATTTCTTTCTCTTTATTTCTTTTTTCACTAACTTCCTCTAATTCTTCATTGATTTCTTCTTTATCAATTTCGTCATCTAAAATCTCATTGTCTTTTTCATTAACTTTCAGCAATTTATTTACTTCATTAAGCCTTTTTTGTTTTTCAGTTAGTTCCGTTTCTTTTTCAAAAGGTACTTTTACATCAACTTTTGCTGTTTCTAATTGTTGCTGTAATATATTAACTTGTCTTTCTGCATCTTCTAATTTTTTTGACAAACTTTCTATAACATTATCTATTCTTGTTATATTTCCATATTTATCTGTTCCTAAACTAACTTTATAAGTTCCATTTGCCTTTAATTTTATTTCATAAGTATTGCTGACTGTGTCTATTTCAAGAAACATTTTTAGTCCTCTATATTCTCCTATTTCTTCTGAATCTTTACTATCTTTCGCCTTGCATAGTTCTATTATCTCACTTCCTGCACTTTCTTTTTTATAATATACTTTTTCTTTCAATTTCATTTGCGAGAATTGTTCTTCGTTTTTATTTTCAGTATTATTTTTTATAATCTCCATATCATTTTTAATATTTTCAATTTCATTTTGTGTTCTAGTTATTTGTACTGGGTAATATTTTGTAATCATATCTTCTAAATTGTATATTTGAGATAGATAACTTTGTTTTAACAATTTTAATTTTGATACTTGAGTTTCCAATTCTGTTTTTTCCAATATTAAAGGATTTCCTGTAGATAATGCTTTGATTTCTGCATAAGAAAGTGCCTTCTCATCTACATCTTCTGCAGAACGGACTATTGCTTTTGAAGTCATTATTTGTGATATAAATTTTTGCTTTGTTTCTACTAACTGATAAAGGTATGAGTCAAATGTTCCTTCGGTTACATAGCTGTAAATTTCTACTTGTTCATTTTCATTTCCTTGTCTAATACCTCTACCATTTCGCTGTGTTAGGTCTGCAGGTCGCCACGGGCAGTCTAAATGATGTATCGCTTTTATTTTGTTTTGCACATTTGTCCCTGCACCGCATTTTTGCCGTAGATCCCATTAGAATCCTTATTTCTCCTGTTCTTACTTTTGAAAACAACTCTTTTTTCTGTGTTTCTGTATTTGCCTCGTGTATAAAAGCCACTTGATTCTCTGGTATTCCCTTTGATATCAATTTTCTTTTAATATCCGTATAGACATCTGTAAATGGTCTATCTTTTAATTTATATTCTCCGTCTATATATTCTAATTCGTAGGGATTATCGCCTGTTCCTAATGACTTTGGTGTAGATAAATCACAAAAAACAAGTTGTGTAGATTTTTGCTCTTTAGTTGTTTCCCATATATTAAATAAGTTATTTACACATAAATTCACTTTACTATTTTCATAGTCTGGTAACATATCATTTAATA
>CALVXT010000147.1 GCA_944371545.1 uncultured Bacilli bacterium
AGAAACATCTGTCCAACCAGTAAAACGATTTTCTAAATTCCAAATACTCTCGCCATGTCTCACTAACACAAGTTTACTCATTAAAATTCTCCTTTTCTAAAACTTCCTTTACAAATTGCACTATTTGAGGTTCCAAATCTTGATCCGTGTAAATTGTAAAATCTATCAATTCAAGCGGAACTCTTTTAACATGATTTTTCATCCACAAATAATCATTAAAAGTAGAAATAGAAAAATTATCTTTGGTTACTTTTCTTTTTTCTAATCTTTCTTTAATAACTTTTTCAGAGCATTCTAATCGTACAATATAAAATGAATAACCTAATTTTTTTGCATAAGAAAGTTTCTCTTCATAATTATGACAAAAGCAACTATCATAAATACAATGATTATGATTTTGTAATAATTTTTCTAATCGATATTTTTGCAAAAAATCTTTAAGAGATGATTTATCTTGATAATCGCGTAAAAAGTTTCTCACTTCGTCGTTATTAAGAATTACAGCTGGATAATGTTTTTGAATACACTTAGCAACTGTAGTTTTTCCCATGCCAGTATATCCATCAAAAAAAATAATACAAGGTTTTTGTGCATTTCCTTTTAAAATTGGAAATTGTTCTAAAAAATTCAATAAAATATCTTCTTTTCTGTTCATTTTAAAAATCCTTGAATAATTACATCTTCAGCTTCTTTTAATGATAAACCTAAACTCATTAATTTCATGAGTTGTTCGCCAGCAATTTTTCCAATGGCCGCTTCATGAATTAAATTCGCATCTGGATTTTTTGCATAGATTTCTGGAATGGCTTTAACAAGACCTCTATCTTTTATAATCGCATCACATTCTACATGAGCATAACACTCTGCATTTCCTACAATATTAGAAACAAACTCTTGATAAGAATTTTCAGTAGCAACACTTCTTGACGTAACATGAGTGCTCGCATTTTTCCCGTTTAATTCTACTTCAAAAACTGTCTTAGCATTTTGAGTTTCATTTGTTAAAATTTTTTCATTAATAACTAAGGTGGTATTTTCTTCCAACATGGCTTTTGTTTCTCTTAGTGTGTCGTCCACTCCTTTTATTTGAGTTGTATTCATCGTCATACTTGAGCCTTTTTTCATAAATATTTCCGTCACAGGATTTAAGATTTTCTTACCACTGCCACTACCTTCTCCATAGTGTTTTTCTACATATTTTACCTTGGCATTTTCTTCTAAATAAAATCTATGAATGCCATCATGTTCTGTATCATCATGCTCGTCATTATGAACTCCACATCCAGCAAGAATAATTACATTAGAATTTTTTCCAATATGAAAATCATTGTAAACGACATCTTTGAGTCCACTTTCTGTTAAAATAACCGGAATATGAACAATACCTAAAAGAGTATTTTCTTTAACGTACACATCAATCCCTTTATTGTCTTTTTTCGGAACAATATCAATAAACGGATTAGTTTTTCTATCAATACTCTTCCCATTTTTCCGAATATTATAAGCATCAGGTGCTTTTGAAGTTTCCTCGCTAATTTCTTTTAACAAATTTTTATCTATCTCGTTCACAACATCCACCTTCTTTCCGACAACAATTTTGCTCTTCAAATAAAAGACTTAGCATTTCTTCTTTTCTTCCAATACTTTTAATTTTTCCTTTTTCTAATAAAATAATTTCATCTGCAATTTGTAAAATTCGCTCTTGATGAGAAATCACTAACGTAATTCCTTTACTTAATTTTTCTAAATCTTTAAAAACTTCTGTTAAATTTTGAAAACTCCATAAATCAATTCCAGCTTCAGGTTCATCAAAAATCGCGACTTTAGGATTTCTTGCCATCACAGTTGCGATTTCAATTCGCTTTAACTCACCACCAGATAAAGATGAATCAACTTCTCTATCTACATATTCTTTAGCACATAAACCAACTTTGGCTAAAATCGAACAAGCTTCTTTTTTTGAAATTTCTTTATTCACAGCAATCTTTAATAAATCGTATACAGTTAATCCTTTAAACCGAACAGGTGATTGAAAGGCAAAACCCACTCCTTTTTTAGCTCTTTCATCAACAGATAAATGAGTAATATCCTCACCATTTAAAAGAATTTGCCCAGAATCAGGCTTCACAATTCCCATAATAATTTTAGCTAATGTACTTTTACCAGAACCATTAGGCCCCGTAATTACATAAAATTTTGTCTCATCAAGCACTAAACTTATATGATCTAATATTTTTTTATGATCCCTTTCAAAACATATATCTTTTATCTCTAACATAAGTAATCCTTTCTAACATGAAACTTCTTTCATGTTAATTATAAACATATAAAAGAAAAACGTCAATCAATACTTTTCATTTTACAATTTTTTTGCTAAAATAAGTGCATGTCCTCTTAGTAAAATGGATATTACAAGACCCTCCTAAGGTTTAGTTGTAGGTTCGATTCCTACAGGGGACACCATTTATTAAAATTATAAATATATATAGACTTGATTAACACCTAAGATTAGGTGTTATTTTAATAACAAAGAAAAATTGAATCAAATTAATTAATTTTTACTGAATTTGTGATATGATAACAATAGGTGATAAGATGATAGATATGATAGAAATAAATATTAGTAATGGAATTCTGACTCAAATTAACGCACTTGTTTTGTATCAAAAAAAGATATATTATATTAATAACAAAAAATATTTGATTGATGATTTATTTTTAAAACAATTAACAGATATACTTTATACTTTTAAAAATGAGTATGGTACTTCACAAGGGATAGATGTAGAAGAGTTTACAATTAATGTACACTTGTTAATGTCAATATAAAAATGCACAAAAAAGGGAAAATAAGCGTGTACAAAAAAGGGAATAAGATATGTCCAATT
>CALVXT010000148.1 GCA_944371545.1 uncultured Bacilli bacterium
GAATAAGTAATATTAGTTATGTCCATTACTTCAAAGTCAACCTTAGGAACCATTTTTTTAGCAATAACTAACATTTCTTTTGACAAATCAATACCTTTAACTTTAAATCCTTTTTGATTTATATATTTACAATCACGTCCATTTCCGCATCCTGCATCTAAAACATTTTTCCCTTCTAAACTTTGTAAAAACTGATCAATATACTTTTCGTCTGACTTATCATCAAAAAATTCTTCAGTATATTCTTGCGCGATATCATTATAATCATCAATAACATATTTTTTCTTTTGTTCTATTGTTAAATTCTTTTTTTTCATTGTGATTGTTCCTTTCTTGGATTTAATATATCACTTCAAAACTACATAAAAGTTAATTAGAAACATCTTTCATTTCCCAACTTTTAAAATAAATACATTCTAAATTATCATTAAATTTTATTTCATAAATTCCATCATAAATTTCAAAGTTTTGTTCTAAATACCACTCAACAATAGTAGTATAATTATCTATCGCTAATATTTTAAAATCTATTTGTTTTATATTTTCATTTGTTATGTGTTGCCATTCTTCATTAATTTCTTCTAAAGTAGTATATGCCTTCATAAATGGAGTTTCTTGGTAAAAAGTAGTTTTAGTAAATAAAGATACCGCACTTTCTATATCTTTATTGAACCAATATTTTTTTAATTTGTTTAACCAGTTTTCAACATATTCTTTGTTCATTATTTTTTCTCCTTCATTATTCATTACGCCATCTTTTTATTGTATCAGTTAAATCAATATCTACCCATTCTTTATTCCATTCACTATAAAAATCAACATTATCCGATTTAGGTCTAGGATTTGGCAACTCCATTTTTATTATAGCAGGAATAGTAGTTGCATCACCGACAACAAGAGCCTCACCAGAAGATAATGTTGGTAAGCAATCTACTAAAGAACTGTTGTTATCAGGAAGAAGCCTTTTTACACAATTTTGATCATTAAAGTTAGTTAGTCTCAATACTACAAAGTTATTACATTGAGAAAATATTGTTTCAGAAACTTCTGATGGTCTTTGGCTCACTACCATAAGGCTTAGTCCGTATTTTCTTCCTTCTTTTGCAATTCTTTCAATAGATTTTTTGGAGGCATTATATTCTGCACCATCATCTTTAGGTATATAATTATGTGCCTCTTCACAAACAATCATAAATGGTATATCATTTTGCTCATTAATCTTATGTTTGTTTTTTGAATAGTGAAATGCAAAATCAAAAATTAATCTCGCAACTAAACTAACAGTTATACTTAAAACTTCAAATGGAACTCCACTTAAATCAATTATAGATATATTAGCTTTGTCAATATATCCAATAAATTGTTTTAGTATAACTGAAAAGTCTTCGGTTTTAAATTCTGAACCATCATCTTTCTTTGCATTAGTTATAAAATTTAATCGTTTATCATTTAATTTTGTTTCAATTCTTGTTAAAAATCTTTCAAATTCACCATTAAATGGGCCATTACTAGCTTTAGTCGCAGCAGCTGTAGAACTAGAGACAAAATCAAAAGTTGAGTTCAAATATTCTGTTATATCTTCGATTAAGCGTCCGTCTTTAAGTTTGGGTTTACCATATTCTCCATCAATTTTACTTATAACTTCGCAATTTAAATTATATATAAAATTATAGACTTCTTTAATATCGAAATAAACTGGCATATCATATGTGATTTTTTTCCCTGGATTATGTTTTTCTTTACTTAAAATTACAGCTCTCTTAAATTGTGATATTTGATTATGTGAGTTCATTTCATTGCTTTCAATAAAAAGTGATTCTAGTTCTTCAGAATTCATTAACCAATATGGAATGTTTATTTTTTCAACATCCAAATTATTTAATGTAAATCTTTCTGATTCATCTAAAGAAAAAGCATTTTTATATTCTGAATGTATGTCAAAAATTATGATATGAGAGTTTTTTTGATTTTCTTTATTAGTATTTAAAGCATTATCAATTCCTACTACTTGTTGAATTATTTTAGCAACAGAACATGATTTACCACTTCCTGTTGAACCTACTACACCAATGTGTTTACTAAAAAAAGAATTTCCATTTATGTAATAATCTATAGAATCATTATTAGATAATTTTCCCATTCTATATGTAAAGTCCTTACTTTTTGCAAATATTTTGTCAATTGTTTCATTATCTGGTATAAATACTGGCTCAGTAGGTGATGGTATATTAACACTTCCTTGTTTAAATTCTATATTTTCTTCATTTTGAAAATAACTTCCGACCGGTTGTGTTTCAATATGGTATTCGATATCTTTTGGCCCCTCTATAGTTTTTATATTTAAAATTGTAACTAAAATATAATTCAAATTTCCTTCTTGCACTGTTAAGTATTTTCCTATTTTTATAAAATTTTTATTTTTTTCTAATTTTTTTAAATTATTTAATTTTATTTTTATAATAGAACCTGTACTTTCGAAAACTTTACCTATTTCCTTCATTTTTACCTCCTAAATAAAAAACTTCCTTTAAGTCCTTAATGCTTAATCCTTGTATCTTAGAACACGAAATACCTGAACTTTCTAATTCCGTGACATCAATATTACCTATAACAAATAAGTCGTTAGGTGAATTTTCTTTTAAATAATCATCTATTTCTTTACACCTCAAGCATATTTTTAAAGAGCAATTATCAACTTTAATAAATTTATCTAGATTGAAGTTTCTTGCCACATCACCATTTTCAAAAGAAACTTTATAATTATTGTATAAGATTGTTTGTATTTCTAAAAAATTGTCATAACTTTTGTCTTCGATAATAAAGATAGGGCACTTATTTAATTTAGGCTTATTGTTATATTTTGTAATATAATCAACTA
>CALVXT010000149.1 GCA_944371545.1 uncultured Bacilli bacterium
AATACTACTACAAACAAAGTTCATCTTTGTTTGTTATCAATATTATAAATCGGTGACATTTTAACTAATGTTTAACAGGATTTTAAGAAGAAAAAAGAAAAAAACAGGAGTTTTTCCTGTTAATTATTATTCTTTAAAAATTCTAAAGTCTTACGCATTTTCGCGTCATATTTTAAAACTTCCATACTACCAAAAGCTTTTAAAAGTTCATCTTTAGAAATACCATAATTCTGAGCCATTTCTTCAGCATCTTTATCAGCTTCTTCATCAGTTACTTCAATTTTTTCTGCTTCAGCAACCGCTTCTAATAAATAACGATATTTAATTCTTTTTGTTGCTTCTGGTTCTATATTTTTATGAACATCATCCATCGTCATTTTAGAAAATTCTAAATATTGTTCCATTTTTAAGCCTTGCATTTTTAATTGTTCTTCAAATTGATGAATCATTCTATGAACTTCATCATCAATAATATCTTCGCTAAGCTCTACTTCCATATTTTCTGCAGCTTTGCTTAAAACTTCTTCAATAAAACGATCATCAATTTCATCTTGCTTACGTTTTTTAATAACTTCTTCAACTTCTTTAGCTAATTCATCAGCATTCGTTACCTTATCATAACCTAAATCATTAAAGAAATCTTCATCAATATCAGGTAAAATACGAGTTTTAATTTCTTTTAAAGTTACATGGAAAGTAACTTTCTTACCAGCTAAATCTTTTACATAATCTTTAGGAAATTCTAATTCTATATCTTTTTCTTCATCTACCTTCATTCCTAAAACGCCTTCTTCAAAACCAGGAATAAATGTATGAGAACCAATTTCTAATGGGAAATTTTCTCCACTTCCACCATCTAATTCCTTACCATTTACATAGCCTTTAAAGTCAATTACAGCTGTGTCTCCATCTTCAACTTTGCCTTCTTCTTTTACACGAATTTCAGCAAATTGTTCTCTTAAATGTTCAATCTCATGATCGATTTCATCTTTAGAAACTTCAACCTTATCTTTCTTAATTTTTAATTTCTTATACTCACCTAATTTTACATCAGGTTTTCCAGTAATTGTAATTTCGAAAGTAACAGCATCTTTATCGATAGCTGGAATATCAACTTTTGGTTCAATAACTGGTTCTACTTTACTTTTCTTTAAAGCCTTTTGATAAGCTTCATTAATGCAATTGTCAACAGCATCCATATATAAAGATTCAATTCCAAATTTTTCTAAATAAATATTTTTAGGAACAGAACCCTTTCTAAAGCCATCAACTTTAACTTCTTTTACATGTTTTTTAAAAGCCTTATCTAAAGCTTTTTGCCATTCTTCACCTTCAACTTTAATTGTAATTTTTTCTATATTTTTTGCCATTTAAATAGCTCCTTTCACATAACGTATATTATAACTTGTTCCATAAAGAAATGCAAACGGTTTTTCCTTTATTCTATATTTTTTACTTTTTCTTGCATCTTGTCATAGATTATAAAGATATTGAACATGATTTTCTAAAAAGAAATAATGAAGAATATAAAAAATCAAAAAAACAAGCAAAATAAAGAATATAGGTAAAAATATATAAGAAATCATCCCCATCGCCAAAAAAGCCAAAGCAAACAAAGAAAAAAACAATGTCACGATGAGATGAATAAGTCTTTCATGTTGAAAAAAGCCTATTTTATCTTTCAATTCTTCTAAATCAAACTTCGTCACTTTTTTCTCTAGTTTCTTCTCCATTATTTTCACATAATTCTGTAAATATTTTTTCATTTTTCTTTTCCTTTCTTTCTATTCTACTCAAAACAAATGAAATAACTACAGCACATAGAATAATAATCCAAACATGTTTACTTATTTCATTAATCATATAATTAATAAATGTTTCAGCACTTTCTAGTCTAAGCATTAAATTTTCTTTTATAATTGTTCCAATAAAAATTTCACATAATACAAGAAGGAAAGCAAAGAGAAAAAAATACCGTTTAAAATAGAAACATCTTTTTCCTTTATTCATCAACCACAAAGCTCCTAAAAAAAATAAAAAAATTCCAAGTATACTTATCAAAAAAGTAGGATTTAAAACTGATTGCAAAAAGGAAGTGACATCAGATAAAGTAATTGAATTTACCAAAACTACATCTTGAGTTGTCAATTTTTGAATTAACTGATTTGCTGTTGGAAAAAATTCCAGTACTTGATCACTATATTCAGAAACATAAGCATCAATTTGATTTTTTTCTTCTTCACTTAAAGTTAAACCTTGAGCTTGTAAAGTTGCACTGATTATAGAAAAATTTTCATTTACCAACTGAATAACATCATCTTTAGTAATTGTCACATCCTCTTTTTGATAAAGTAAATACGTAAAAATACCACTTAAATATTTACCAACAAATTCTTTCGTTACATCACTATTTAAAACTGCTTCTATCGTACTAGCAGGTATATGAATTGCTTCTAAATAATCTTCTACATTTTGCAGCAGTTCACTTTCCATACCATCATAGGAATTCATTATAAATGTTAAATCCGCATTTTTCAAATAACGAACCATCTGTTCTTCACGAGTATTCCATTTAATTTCTACAAGAAAAGTAAAAATAAATGTTAGAAAAATACAAAGAACCAATAAAATATATGAAATAATTTTTTTTATCATAATCTCTTCCTCTAAACTCATTATACCCATTTTTCTTAATCATTTCAATTTCTCTAAAAATAAATGTAAAGTATAAGAAAATAAAAAGGGTAAAAGAAAAAAATGACCTTGTATAATATGGTGTGTAAATTATAAATTTGCATACCATATTTTTTAATGGAAAAAAGGAGGAGAAAAATG
>CALVXT010000150.1 GCA_944371545.1 uncultured Bacilli bacterium
TTATTTCAAAAAAGTGAATCGCACTGATAGGAATACTTGCTAAACACGCTATGGCGCTTGTTTTTAATAAGTTGATCCAATAATTTTTGCTTGGCTTTAAAAAGAAAAAGGTAAAACATATCAAAAAAGAATATTGAAATCCTAAATTCATTAAATTAAAAGGATTTAGAAGTAGTAAAAACAAGAAGGTAAATAGAAAAACACGCATTTTTGATAATTTTAAATGAAGAAAATCGTTTAGAAACAAAAAGATAAAGATTAAGACACTTCGCATAACTGATGGTGTAAATCCCACTAGAAAAGCATAGAAAATCAAGAAAAAACAAATGAATATATCTCCTTTTTTTCCAAACTTTCTAAATATTTTTTGTAATACTGCTGCAAACAAAGAAATATGCATGCCTGATATGGCAAACAAATGACTGATGCCATTTTCCTGAATAGCCGTTAAATCCATATATGAGGTATTTCCAAGTAACAAAGCTAGTAAATAATCTTTATTTTGAAATTGTGATATATATTGATATATTTTCGTTTTTATTTTTTCAAAAATTGTTCCCCCATCAGAAATATTTAAACTGTCAATACTCATTGTCCAATAAATTTTTTGATAAGATAAATATTTTTTATAATCAAAAGTATGAGGAATAGAAGAAGAGGATGGTTTTTGTAATGTTCCTTGTAAAGTTATTTTTTTTCCATAACCTAAAGTACTTTCCACCCTCTTCTTTTCTTCTAAGGAATCGAAATAATAAAATGCTTGAATTTTTTCTTTGGCATCTACAGTAATTGAAAGAAAATTTCCATCAACCTTAAAGGAGAATATTTTTCCTTCAATTCTAGTCTGTTCAGAAGAGAAAATACTTTTTGAAGAAATCGAAAATGAAAGTAAACACCAAAGAAAAGTTAGAACAAAAAGAATAACTAAAAATTTATTAGATTGTAATATAGGCTTCAAGTTCTGCATAGACTTTCTCACCAATACCACTGATATTTAACAGATCTTCTTTTTTAGCAAATTTTCCACAGTTTTCACGATATTGAATAATACTTTTAGCTTTTGCTTCGCCAATTCCTGGCAAAGTCATTAATTCTTCCAAAGAAGCTGTGTTAATTGAAACAAGTCCACTTGTTGTAGTATCATCATCGTCCTTCGATTCATTTCCAGTCTCAACAATTGCTTCTTGTTTTTCCAAATCTTTTACTTCCTCGTGAGTATACACAGTAATTACCATTTCATCGGTCACTTTTTTGCTTAAGTTTAAATTAGAAGTATCTGCATCCTCAGTAAGACCACCTGCTAAGGTAATAACATCTTGAACTATTGCATTACTTTTTAAATGATAAATTCCTGGATTTACAACCGCACCTTTAATATCTACGATGATTTCGTTTGCTTCTTCTGTATCCGAACTTATTTCTGTTTTAGGACACACATAAGCTTCTTCAGCAGTAACTTCAACTAAATATAAGCTAGCAAATATTCCACAAAGAATTACTAAAAAAAGAAATCCGCAAAGAACTTTTTGTTCTTTAATCCAATTAAATATTTGTTCCATAGCCCCTCCTTTCTAAGAAGATTTTACTCTTCTACTAATACATACAAAAAAAATTGCCGATTTCCTTTTTTTTAACACAAAAAAAGAGAATTTTTTTTATTTTAATAAAGCTAATTCTCTTTTTTCAGCATTTTGTTTATTTTCAATAGCAACTCTTTCAACAACAAATAATATTAAAATAACATTCATATTAAAACTACCACCATAGCTTAAAAATGGAAGCGGCACTCCAGTTAATGGAATTAAAGCTAAAGTTCCTAAGAAATTTATTAACAAATGTAATAGTATAAATACAAAAGTTCCATAACAAATTACAGCATTGCGAATACAATCAGCAGCTTTAGCTATTTTCAAAATTCGATATAACATATAGCCGTAGCCTATTAACACCAAAACTCCTACAATTAATCCAAGTTCTTCAACCAAAATCGGATAAATAAAATCGGTATGAGCTTCTGGTAAATATAAATATTTTTGGCTAGAATTACCTAAGCCCACTCCAAATAATCCCCCATTATGAAAAGCAATAAAACCATTACAAACTTGATAGCCAGTATCCTCCATATATCTTTGACAAGGTGCTTGAAATTTTAATCTGGCCAACTGTGTACTATTAAACAAATCTGAACCGCTATATAAAAGGACAATCCCTCCAATAATTGCGGCGAATCCCAAATATTTAATAATTTGTACTTTACTATCTTTTTCAAATGGAATTACTAAAAAAACAAAAAAGACAATACCAGCAATAATCACCGCTCCACCAAAGTCAGGTTGCATAGCTACTAAAAAGAAAATGATCAATGCAAAAATAATTGGTATAAAATTATAAACAAAAGATCTTTTCTTTTTTATGCTTTTTTCATAAAAAACCGCCATATACAAAATCAATGCAGTTTTAGAAAATTCAGTCGGTTGAAGATTAAAAAAACCTAAATCTAACCAACTTTGTGCTCCTCCACCAACTATTCCATATCCAAAAACCAAAAATAGCAAAGAAAAAACAATAAGCAAATACAAAGGTGCCAAAAAGCGATATTTTTTAGTAGGTATTCTAATAATTATTATCAGTCCAATTAAAAAAGCTGCACTAACAAATAATAATTGTCGAATAAAAAAATGAGTGGGTGCAACCCCATAACGCAGTACAGTTGATACACTTGAAGCGCTTAAAATCATAACTAAACCTAATATTGTATATAAAAACAAAAAAAATTACTATTTGTTTATAAAAATAATAGCAATTTTTTATTAGTCTATATTTAAGTCT
>CALVXT010000151.1 GCA_944371545.1 uncultured Bacilli bacterium
AAACCAAATAAAAAGTTTGCAGAAGGAATGTGTTTTTATAAACTTTTTTGGATTTTTTTGTTTGGCTGTATCTTCGGTGCTTATTATGAACAAATCCTAAATTTAGTAATTCATTATAATTATCATCATGAAATTGTTTGGCAATTAAGAAGAGGAGTAATTTATGGACCAATTTCACCTATATATGGTGCTGGAGCCGTTTTGATGATTGGATTACTTGGAAGAAAAAAAAGACCAGATTGGCAAACTATTTTATATGGTGCTTTAATTGGTGGAAGTTTTGAATATTTGGTTAGTTTTTTGCAAGAAATGTTTTTGGGAACAGTTTCTTGGGACTATACAAATGAATTTTTGAATATTAATGGAAGGACGACGATTCCTTTTGCTATTGTTTGGGGATTGCTTGCTTTGGTGCTAGTGAAACTTTTTTATCCGACAATTTCAAATATTATTGAAGCTTTGCCTAAAGAATTTGGAACATGGTTAACTCGTATTCTTATCCTTTTGCTTGCTTTAGATTTTGCAATTTCCTGGGGAGCTTTAATACGACAAATTTTTAGACATAATGGATATCCGGCTATTACGTTTGTTGGAGAATTTTTTGACGAATATTATCCTGATGAAGTATTAAAGGAAAGCTATACGAATATGAAGGTTATTGAGGTGAAAAAATGACAGTATTATTTGCTTTAGCTATATTATCTATTTTGATCGGTTTAGGATATTACGTTTATCTATTAGTTACACCAAAGAAGAATACAATTAAGAAAGAAACACAGTGCGAAGAGGATCCTTCTATTGCTATATTAATTCCAGCAAGAAATGAATCTTTAGTTATTGAGGGCCTTTTAAATTCGATTGAAAAGCAAACAGTTGATATTCCTTCTTCACACGTATACGTTATTGTGGAGAGTTTAGATGATCCAACAGTAGAAATTGTTAAAAAACATCATATGCAATATTTTGTTCGAAAAAAACTTCATTTAAAAACAAAAGGTTATGCATTAGCAGAACTAATAGAGGAATTAGAAAATCAGAAAAAATATTATGATGCGTATTTTATTTTTGATGCAGATAATGTTTTGGACAAAGATTTTATTAAATATATGTTAGAAGATTATCAAGATGGTTATGCTGTTTCTACTGGGTATCGTACCTTTAAGAATACAGATCATTATTTTCCAATAAGCGCGGGTCTTACTTTTTTTATGATTAACGAGATAAGAAATAGAAGCGCTTTAAAAAAACACGGAAATTTAATTTTATCTGGAACAGGTTATTATATTCATGGTAAATATATTAAAGAATGGAAAACTTTTCCGTTTCATTCTCTAACTGAAGATTATGAAAGTTCATTGTATTATGCGTTACACGGTATTTCTACTCATTATCAAGATAAGGCAATATTTTATGATGAACAACCTGATAATTATAGAAAAAGTATTACACAAAGAAGTAGATGGATCAAAGGTTATTTACAAAATTGGTTAGCTTATAGACCTATGATAAAACAAAAACGAAAAGAAAATCCTATAAATCCAAGAAGTTTGTTAGAAATGCAAATTGGAATTACACCTGCTTTATATATTGTTTTTGGATTACTTTTATTAATTGTTTTAGTTTTATTATCTACTGGCATTACTTCTTCTTTACAATTAGCTATTTATTTACTTTTTTTCTTTGGAATTATTTATTTGTCTTTAGTGTTACTTACAGCTATTTTATTATGGATGGTCGCAAAACAAATTAAGATTAGTCCAAGGGTTTATTTTGCAACATTGCTATATCATCCTATATTTCTTATTTCCTATTTACACGCTTTTGTTATTGCAATAGCTAAAAAAGATTTGGGATGGGACACTATTACTCATACTGAAAAGAAGATTTCAGATTAATTGTATTTATTTTGATTTAGTTAAGGTTGAATTGTAATCGCGTCTATAAATAAAATGTTTTTTGATAGAATAATACATAGGATATAATATCTAAACAAAACGGTTAATGGAGATTAACTTCTTTACAAATTCTTTGAAAATAAATTGACGAAAGCCTAATTTTGGAATAAAATAAAAATATCTTCTTAAGAAAGAAGAAAAGTAGAAATTGTTTTTTTGAAAGAAAAGGTTAGCTGATGGAAATACCGCTTAAAAGCATTTTTGAAAAACACTTCTTTGTAAACTTAAGAACGGGCATAGCTCGATAAAAGGAATGAGTACCTAGGTAAAATAAGGTGGCACCGTGGGATTTTTTCTCACCCTTATACTATCTGGGTTTTCTTTATTTTGAAAGGGTGAATTTATATGTTTTTGAATGAAGTTTTTGAAAAAAAAGATGAATTGTTGGGAAAAGAAATTACTATTCATGGTTGGATTCGAAATCATCGTCCTCAAAAGGAATTTGGTTTTATAGATTTTTCTGATGGGACCTGTTTTAAACATTTGCAAATTGTATATGATAAAGATTTGGAAAATTTTGAGGAAATTGTTTCTTTTAAAAATGGTTCTTCTATTGAGGTAAAAGGAATTTTGCAAAAAAGCGAAGGAAGTGGTCAAGATATTGAATTAAAGGCTTCTACAGTTGTTTTATTGGGAGACTGTCCTATTGATTATCCATTACAACCAAAAAAACATTCTAATGAATTTTTGCGCAGTATTGCTTATTTAAGACCTAGAGCAAATTTATTTCAGGCTGTTTTTCGAATTCGTAGTTTAGCTGCTTTGGCGATTCATGAATATTTTGGAAAAAATGGCTTTGTTTATTTTCATGCGCCAATTATAACATCATCTG
>CALVXT010000152.1 GCA_944371545.1 uncultured Bacilli bacterium
AATCTATTATTTTAAGTGAAAATGAATCTGCACTTTATATAAAAAAAATTGACATGGAACATAATATGGATTTAAATCGAATTAAGAATATTGAAGAAAAAGATATTTTAAGAGTAGAGAATAAATACAAACCTAATTATAAAAAAATATGTGAGGCATTAGAAAGGATGAAAAAATGAATAAATTTGAATATATAAAAAATGAACTAATATTTGACAATCTTCTTGTTAATTTAGCATCCTTACCTTCTTTTATCAAAATAGATATGCTACCAATAAATATAAAAACAGTAATAATGGAAGAAATGTTTGTTAATCAAATATTTTATAGTTCAAAAAATCAACAAATTATGGAGTTTAAAATTTATTTTTCAGAAGACATTCAAGAAGTCAATAGTCGCTTTGTTTATGATAGAGAAAAAGAGAGTTTAAAGCATTGTGAATTAAATGTAATTGATCCAGATGGAATTTCTTGGAATATGGAGGTATTATTTTTAAATAACAATGTTGTAAAAGTAAAAAAAGAATGTATGAATAGCGATTATGAACGAGTAAAAGAAGAACAATATTATGAAGATGGTAAAATTATTTCCTCAAGATTATGGGAAATAGATCAATTTGATGAAGCGTATTTAGTAAAAGAATTTTATAATTTTCAAGGTAAAGTTCTTTTTAAAGATTTAAGAAAAGACGAAAAATATATTATCTATAATTATTATGGTTTTTGGGTTCCAGATTACACGATTTCAGGAGATGAAAAAGGCGTTCATGTTTTTCCAATAGAAAATCATAAAAATCAATTTAATAAACAATGTGCAGAGATATATAGCCGTGTAAGACGTTTAGGTAGTGAAAAATCTTCATCCAAATAAAAATTTGTGATATACTATAGAAGAAATCAAAAAAAAGACATGATAAAATCTTGAGTTTGACAGCAAAAATGAGCAAATTACGATAAATAAAGGGATTGCTCGTTTTTTAATGTTGTACAATGAAAGCTTTTTTTATTTTTGATAAAGTTAGGCATTTTTTGGATAAATCAAGTTGAAAGATTTTTTCTAAATCTTTGATTACATCATTTTTAAAATTCTGTAAATATATATCATATTCAATTCTGATACTTGGATATTTTTTTAAAAAATTGATAATATATTCATTAGAATATTTTCTTTGAAGTTTCTTTCTAAAAGTCTTATACTAAGTAAAGTAATAAAACAAGATAAAAAATGAGCTTCAATACTTTCTTCTGTCCAGACAAGTATGGGTCTAGTTTCTAGTTCTGATTTTGTGATTTTGAAAGTTTCTTCAATATTTTCTACAATCCTTTATAAATGTCTCTTAATTTTTTGTCTGATAAGTTTTTCTCACATGTAACAAAATAATATCTGTTAAATTTTTCTTCTTCTTGTATTTTATCTAACTTTAAAGATAAATCTAATCCTTCAGCCACTTCGTTAGTTTCTTCGGTAAATTTTCTCTTTCTTTTTTCACTATTTGTTCCGTATTCGAGAGACTTTGTTTCTTAGA
The DNA here is from genome assembly GCA_944371545.1 of uncultured Bacilli bacterium. Classification (GTDB taxonomy): domain Bacteria; phylum Bacillota_I; class Bacilli_A; order RF39; family UBA660; genus Ventrenecus. Next base: position 1,527 of record CALVXT010000152.1, read on the forward strand.
TCTAAATTACAGCAATCTAGTAGCCCTTTATCAATATAACTATAAAGAGTAGGAACAGAAACTTTAAACATTGAAAACTTTTCAAGTAAAGTGTGTAAAATGATTTCTGGAGAGATTTTTTTGATGACAGTTCTCTTTACTTAAACAGTGAGAGCAATTTCTTTCTTTTCCAAAAAAGGAAGAATATTTTTTTGTTTCTTTATGAATAGTACTTTCATCTTTTGCTAAAATTCTAGCTATTTCAGAATAACCTTTCTTTTGATTTAAATAAAATTCAACATTTCTAAGTTCCAAATAAGTTAGATTTTTGTTAGAATAATTACGACTCATATATTACTTCCTTTATTATTCTGACAATTCTATTTTAAGTGGTGAGTAATATATGAGTCTATTATTAATATAAATAGATTCGAATTTCCGAATTTAAATTTTATATGATTTTGAATTTCTACATTTTAATTAACAACAATATTAATAAAATATTAAGATTAGTAGAGTTATGTTATAATGAAAGTAATGATTTATGGAAAAAAATAACAAGATAATGAAAAGTGGGTATTTTAAATATTTTACAAATTTATCTGATGTTGAATTACTAGCTCTCCAGAAATCAAAAAAAATAAAGTGAAAAGAAAGGAGAAGAAAAAATGATTAAACCCAAAAAATTAAAAAGAGGAGATACAGTAGCTATTGTTAGTCTTTCAAGTGGAACAGCTGGAGATAAAAAATTTAGACATAGATACGAACAGGGAAAAAAGAGACTTGAGGAAGTTTTTGGTCTAAAGACTGTTACTATGCCAAATGCCTTAAAAGGAAGTGAGTATTTATCAAAACATCCAGAAGAGAGAGCAAAGGATTTTATGGATGCTTTAAAAGATAAAAATATTAAAGGAATTATATGTAATATTGGTGGGGCTGATACAATAAGACTATTGCCATATATAGATTTTGATGTGATTAAGAACAACCCTAAAGTTTTTATGGGATATTCTGATACTACAGTAAATCATTTTATGATGTATAAAGCAGGTGTTACATCTTATTATGGCCCATCTGTTATGTGTGAATTTGCTGAAAATTATGAGATGCATGATTATACTAAAAAATATGTTGATGAAGTTCTTTTTAAAAATTTAGAACATATTACAATAACATCAAGTCCAAAATGGACAAGTGAGTGGATCGGTTATAATAAATTAGACAGAAAAGATAAGGACAATGTATAATAAAATTGGAAAGGAAAGGAAACTATGAA
>CALVXT010000153.1 GCA_944371545.1 uncultured Bacilli bacterium
GAATTTACAAAATTAGAATCTAAAGATATTATTGTTATTACAGGCGGTTTTCCAAATACAGATGAAAATAGAACAACAAACTTAATGAAAATAGAAGAAATCGATTAATTGACAAGTAAAGGACTTTTTTCTTGACTTGTAAGCTATTTACATATAAAATAAGTATAGAAACGAGGTTTTATTATGAATGGAACGGTTCAAGCTGGTTCAGAAATTGGCTTTTGTATGAGTACTGCAAATATCTGGCAAATTGTAGGTATAGTATTATTAGTATTCAAAATAGTAATCCCAATTCTTTTAATTGTGTGGGGAATGTTAGATTTAGGAAAAGCAGTAGTTGCTGCTAAAGATGATGAAATCAAAAAAGCAACAAAATCTTTAGCTTTCAGAGCAGTAGCTGGTATTTTAATTTTCTTCATCCCAACATTAGTAAGTGTAATTATTGGAATGATTTCTAATTTTGCAGATTCTGGTGCTCAAGAAGATTATAATACATGTCGCGCGTGTATTTCAGATCCATATGGAGATGAATGTGCTCCATTAGCAGAAGATGCATGGAATGGTGAAGTGTAAAAGACTAGTATAATTAACTAGTTTTTTTTTTAAATACTTGTTATAATGAATTTGTTAAGGAACGTGAGTTTATGAAAAAAATAATATCATTTCTTTTTTTTATAATTGGTCTAACTTTATGTATAGATATTGTTAATGCCAAAGAAATTGCTAAAACTTGCAAATATAAAGCAAATGACGGATATAACACAATTTATATTGATATATATGATGATAATTCGACACAAGCTTATGTAAAAAAATATTTGAATTCGACCGAAGGAGATGGAAAATTTACTACATATTCTGGAAATGGAAATACAGAATCTGTCTTAAATTGGAATGAGCAAGATACGACTTATTTAGATAATAATACATGCCCAAAGTATGTTTTAATTACAAATTCTCCTTTTTTTGAAGTTAATATCTCTGATAACAGAAGTACACTTGAAGAGCAAAAAGGAGATAAAGAAGGTTATGTTTTAGATAATGACACAAGTTTTTATGAAAATTTTGCAACTTGTGAATATTTAGTTCAATATATTTCAGATTCTTATATGAAATTTAAAATAGAAATTAAAGATGAAAATTATACTACAATGTCTTATATGAAGAATGGTGAAGAAATATATTATAATTCAAATTTTGATAAATTGTTATTAAATCCTACAGTGTTTGGAGTATCAACATCCATGATTAATGATATAGGTTCAAGTATTACCTCGGAACAAATATATTATGCTTATCAAAATAAAGGAAATACCTGTCCATATATTATTGCTACACGCTCAGGAGGAAATGTAACATTATCTGTTTCAGATGATTCGTACCATGATGGCGTTAATAGCTTTAGTTCAGAGGCAATAAATGAAGAATATTCTGAAAAAGTTCCGGAACAAGTAGTTGTAGATACTGCTTGTGTATCACATTATAACGAAAATGCAATACCAGCTATTCAAGGTGCTGAATTTGAATTTAAAATTTATTCTGATGGAAAAAAAGAGTTCTGTACAAGACTAGAGGGAATGAATAGTGCTAGTTGTGATTCGTTTTATAATGATAATGATAGTTTTGGAATAACGGTTGGGGATATGACTTTTACTTTGTCCGAAAATTCAATTCAAGATTTTTTCTCTGGAACTTGTATTGGATCAGATTTTTATATCTACGAAGAAGCTGGTATTGTGGCTGGATCTTATATTTTAACAACAGATAAAAATGAAGCCGGAAATGGTACATATTTTACGCAAGGACAAGAAGGCCCTTTGGAATCACATAAAGATCAACATGGCTTTAATCCCAATAGAGTTTGTGCAGATGGAAATTGTGATATTAATTTGAATAATTTTTGTGGAGAACCAACAGTTGCAAGCGTTTTAAGATTTATTGGTTTAATAATTTTTATTGCTAAGATTCTAGTTCCAGCAATAATAATTATCATGGGATTTGTAAATTTATTTAAAATAATGACTTCTGGAAAAGAGGATGAAGCCAAAAAACAAGTAAAAAATATTATTAGAAATATAGTGATAGGTATTTTAATATTCCTTTTACCGTCTTTAATTAAAATGATTTTTGATATGGCAGATAACATTATTGAACCAGAAACACCAAGTGATTTTTCAAATTGCGTTAATTGTTTGACTGATCCAAATTCTTGTGAGATTCCAGAAGATGACTAGTAATGTAAAATTACTAGTTTTTTGATGTAAATGCTGTTATAATAAAAAAAGAAAGAAAAAGTAGGGATTTTTATGAAAAAAATAAGCTTTTTAGTTAGTATGTTTTTTATATTGATTGTCAATGTAAATGCTAAAGAAGAACTTTTTGAATGCCGCTATAATGTCTCAGCACAAAATACGAATATTCTTTGTATAATTTATGACAATTATTCTCACAAATGTTATGTACAAGAAAATGGCGAAGCAACAACTGCTTCAGATGATGAGGATATTTTAAATTGGGGGAAGGCAATAGGCATTGATTTTCAAGCAAAACGATGGGTCGAACAAAATAATCAATGTCCAAATTATCTCGTTGCTAAGCTAGAATCTGGGTTTGATGGATATCAACTTCATGCTTTTCAAGATAAAAATGAAGCTTTTGAATTAATAAATACCTATAAAGAAAATATTGGTGAAAATAGATAC
>CALVXT010000154.1 GCA_944371545.1 uncultured Bacilli bacterium
TGAAACAACTAAATATATTAGTAATGTTGTTGGAAGACTTACTTTAGTTGGGTCTTTGTTCATTGCTATTTTAGCAGGAATGCCAATTCTTATATCTAATTTAACTGGGTTACCTCAGTCTGTTGCTATCGGAGGTACTGGAATACTTATTGTTGTAGGTGTAGCTATTGAAACTTATAAACAAATTCAAAGTGGACTTGTTTCAAGAAAGTATTCAAGTAGGAGAAGAAATTCGTGAAGAACGTAATATTTCTTGCTCCTCCTGCCGCAGGCAAGGGAACGTTCAGTGAGTTTTTAACAGATAAATATGGTTATCAACACATTTCAACAGGTGATTTACTTCGTGATGAGGCTATTACAAATAAAGAGCTTGCATCAAAACTTTTATCAGGAAGTTTAATTGATGATGCTTTTGTAATGAATCTTGTTTCTTTAAAGTTGCGTTCTTTAAAAGAAACTGATTTGTTTATTTTAGATGGTGTGCCAAGAACTTTAGAACAAGCAAAAACTTTAGAAAGTTTGGTAGATTATCAAAATTTGATTGTTGTTTATTTAGATGTTCATAAAGATATTTTATTAAAAAGAGTTTTAGGACGTTTGGTTTGTCCAAATTGTGATCGAAACTATAATCTTTATTTTGAAGAGTTTTGCCCAAAAAAACAAAATCATTGTGATGATTGTGGAGTTCTTTTGGAAAAAAGAACGGATGATACAGAAGAAGCTTTTTTGAAAAGATATCAACAATATTTAGATAGAACACAACCTATTTTAGATTTTTATGAACAAAAGGATTTGCTTATTAAAATTACTAATAATTCAGAAGATCAGACAGAAGCTCTTCATGAGTTGATGGAGGTAGTTCATGACAATTAAAAGTGCTAGAGAAATTCAGTTGATGAAAGAGGCTGGTCATATTAATTATTTGGCTCATAAAGAAATGGAAAAGTATATGAAGCCTGGAATTACTACTAAAGAAATTGATAAACATATTTATGATTTTGTTACTAAGTTAGGTGGTTATCCTTCTTGTTTAGGTTATGATGGTTTTCCTGGAAGTGCTTGTATTAGTATTAATGATGAAGTTGTTCATGGTATTCCTGGAAAACGAAAACTAAAAAATGGAGATATTGTTAAACTTGATTTTACTGTTCGTAAGGCTGGTTATGAAAGTGATATGACAAGAACCTATTTAGTAGGAGAAGTAGACCCTAGAATAGAGCAAATGGTTAAAGATACTGAAGCTGCTTTATATGAGGGCTTGAAAGTTATTAAACCTGGTGCTAGAATAGGGGATATTGGACATGCGATTAGTTCTTATGCTCATGCTCATGGTTTATCTGTTGTAGAAGAACTTGTGGGACACGGTATTGGAACCGATATGCATGAGGCACCTGATGTACCAAATTATGGGGAAGCGAATACTGGTTTAGTTTTAAAAGAAGGAATGACTTTAGCAATTGAACCAATGCTTAACTTAGGAAGTAAAGATGTTGTAATGCTTGATGATGATTGGACTGTTGTAACTGAAGACGGAAGTCCATCAGCACATTTTGAACATACCGTTTGCGTTACAAAGGACGGATATGAAATTTTAACAGGAGAATAGAAAATATGGCTAAAAAAAATGATCGAAAAAGTAATTTACAAAGTAAAGATGTTGTAAAACAAAGACCTGTCAGCAGTGGTAGGTCAGATAAGATAGAAGTGGAAGGAAAAGTAGTAGATGTTTTAAAAGGCGGAGACTACATTGTAGAACTTCCTAATGGTTATACTGTAGAGGCCTACGTTTCTGGTAAAATGCGAGTAAATATGATTCGTATCTTACCAGGTGATACAGTCACCATAGAACTTTCTCCTTATGATTTAACACGTGGGCGCATTGTATGGAATAAAAGATAATGGAGGTAAAATATTATGAAAGTTAGACCATCTGTAAAGAAAATTTGTAAAAAATGTAAATTAATTAAAAGAAATGGAAAAGTTATGGTTATTTGTGAAAATCCAAAACACAAACAAACTCAAGGGAAATAGGAGAGTGAAATTAGTATATGGCAAGAATTAAGAATATTGAATTACCTAATGAAAAACATATTTGCATCGGTTTAACAGCTATTTATGGTATTGGTAGACCTTTAGCTAAAACTATTTGCGAGAATGCAGGAGTAGAACCTTCAAAAAAAGTTAAAGATTTAACAGATGATGAAGTTCAAAAATTACGTAAAGAAGTTGATCAATATACTGTTGAGGGTGATCTTCGTCGTGACGTGCAAATGAGCATTAAAGAGAAAATGGAAATTAACTCTTATCAAGGTATTCGTCATAAAAAAGGCCTTCCTGTACGTGGTCAAAGAACTAGTAGAAATGCTAAAACTCGTAAAGGAAAAGGTAAAGTAGTTGCTAATAAGAAAAAAGTAGGTAAATAGGAGGTAAGTGTTTATGGCATATAATAGAAGAAAAAGAAAAGTTAAAAAGAATGTTCCTGAAGCTGTTGCTCATATTCATTCAACTTATAACAATACCATTGTTACAATTACAGATAAAGAAGGAAATGTATTAAGTTGGGCAAGTGCTGGAACTATAGGATATAAAGGCTCTAAAAAGAAAACTCCTTTTGCAGCTGGTACAAGTGCTGAAGCTGCTGGACGTGCTGCATTAGACTGTGGTGTTAAGAAGGTTGAAGTACACGTTAAAGG
>CALVXT010000155.1 GCA_944371545.1 uncultured Bacilli bacterium
ATTTATTGAAACACAATATTTTGTAGAAAAAATAACCGAATATAGTATATATCTTCCTAAAAGAGAATATGTTTTTAAAAATAAAATTATTGAAACTAGTTTTTCTTTTTTAGAAGATTTATATATGTATAATTATAAAAAAGAAAGGATAGAAATTTTATTTAAAGATGTAGCTATGTTAAATTATTATATAGAGTATGCTTATAAGAAAAGAATCATTTCTCATAAAATAAATAATGAATTAACTAATTCTATTTTTTTAATACAAAAGAAGAGTTAGAAAAACATCAAATTTCTTATATAATTATTGAAAATTTAAAAATTATTCATTTTACTTTTTATAAAGAGAATCAATATTTTCTTTATAAAAATCTATTTTATTTATTAAAAAAAGGAAAATGAAGTTTTCTTGGGAATATATAAGTAGGAGGAAAACTTTATGAATGAAATAGTAGAAGAATTAAAAATAGAAAAAATGATTTATGAAATAAGAGGAAAACAAGTGATGCTAGATAGTGATTTAGCTAAACTTTATCAAGTAGAAACAAAAAGAATAAATGAAGCTGTAAGCAGGAATAAAGAAAAATTTCCTGTTAGATTTAGTTTCACAATTAGTGAGAAAGAATATAATCTTTTGAAGTCGCAAATTGCGACTTCAAAAGGAGGCTCGAGAAAAGGTCATAGAGTGTTTACAGAACAAGGAGTAGCAATGCTAGCAACTATTTTAAAATCGAAAATTGCAACAGAAGTAAGCATTCGAATTATGGATGCTTTTGTAGCTATGAGAAAGTATATTGGAAGCAATTTGATTGAACAAAGATATATTAATCATTTAGTTATTGAACATGAAGATAGAATTAAGTTATTAGAAACCAGTTTTGAAAAATTAGAAACAAAGAAAAATGAAATTTATTTTAATGGACAAATTTATGATGCCTATTCAAAGATTTTAGATATATTAAGTGAAGCAAAAGAAGAAATTATAATCATTGATGGTTATACAGATAAAAGTGTTTTGGATATGATACGAAATACAGAAGTGAAGGTAATACTTATTATTAAAAACTGTGGGAATTTAAAAGAGCAAGATATTTTAAAATACCAAGAACAATATGATAATTTACATCTTATTTATGATACTTCTTTTCATGATAGATATATTATTTTAGATAAAAAAGTGTTTTATCATTGTGGAGCTTCATTAAATCATGCTGGAAGTAAAACTTTTTCTATAAATACATTAGAAGATGAAATAGTAAAAAGAAGTCTTTTGGAAAAAATAGAAATTTTGAAAGAATTTATATAAAATAATTTTTTTGTTTTAAGAATAAGCTTTATTAGGTGATTCTAGTGCAAACGCTTATTCTTTTTTTTAAAGGTTTGATTATTGGTATTGGTAAAGTTATTCCAGGAGTTTCTGGTTCCTTATTGGCAATTAGTTTAGGGGTATATGAAGAAATTTTATTTCGAATTCAAAATCTTTTTCAGAGTTTTAAAGAAAATGTTCGTTTTTTATTGCCTTTAGGAATAGGTGTTTTAGTAGCTGTTTTGTTAGGAAGTAAGGTTTTGCTTTATTTTTTTGAAACTTTTTATATTTATACTGTTGTTTTCTTTATTGGGCTTATTGTTGGAACAGTTCCGAATATTTTACAAAATTGTAAACGAAGTTTTAAAGATTGGATGATTATATTTTTGGTTTTTCTAGGAATGTATTTTTTTTATACAAAATTGGAACTTCCAGAATTTGTTCCAGATTCTTCTATTTTTAGTTTTTTGTATATTCTTTTTTTAGGTTTTGTAGATGCTGTAACTATGGTTATGCCTGGTATAAGTGGAACTGCTACTTATATGATGTTAGGAAGTTATACTTTTATTTTAAATTTGTTTGCTAATCCTTTTTCACAAATTGGTTTATGTATTTTATTTGGAATAGGATTGGTACTTGGAGTTCTTTTAATGATTAGATTTGTAAATTATTGCTTTTTGAAACATAAAAATATTACTTGGAATGTTATTTTTGCTTTTTTACTTTCTTCGATTTTCTTTTTGCTTTTAAAAATTATTGATTTAATTGATTCTAGTAATATTTTTTCTCTTTTTCTTTTATTTATTATAGGCTTTTTTCTAATTAGTTTAACTAATAAGGATTAAGTCTCTTTTTTTCTTTTTTAAGTTGTGATATTCTATATATGAAAGTAGTTGAGAATATGAAAAATAAACTTTATTTTGTTCTTTCAACAGGAGGTATCCTTGTAACTTTGCTTTTTCTTTTTTATTTCTCAACTTTTTGTCTTAATGATAATCGTCTTAGTGGAGTGAATTTTTGTATTGCTTTTTTGATGTTAACTAACCCTATTGTTAATTTGTTTCAAGTGAGGGAAAAGATGGTAAGAAGCTATTTTTATCATATTTCTTTGAATTTGATTTGTTTATATCTTTTATGTAAAACTATTGCAAGTATTATTACTTTTTATGTTTCTGGCGGTAATGCTGCAAATAATTTGTTTCATAATGTCGATATTGTGGTTGTTTTGGGGTTATTACTTGGGCTATTTATTCTTTCTTTTTTCTTAAAAAAAGAGGAAATAGA
>CALVXT010000156.1 GCA_944371545.1 uncultured Bacilli bacterium
CTACACAAGTACGCATGATATTTCCTGTGTTTCCCGGTATTTCTGGTTCAAATAAAACAATATTTAACATAAATTCACCCTCTTAAAAAAAGAAATAACTTTATTTCGTTATCTCATAAATATCTAATAATTTTACAAAATCTGCTGCTTCTATCATCTTAGGATCTTCTCTTTTTACATAGTCAACAAATTCACCGTCTTTATAATATAAAATGGTAGGAACTGTGTCAATGGATTCTGATAATTTTAAAGCTTCTTTAATACTTCCTTCTTCTATATTTTTAATAGAGCCACATTCTTGGTCATCTTTAAAAACAAAGAAATCATCTTTTAATCGATATTCTCCAATAACCCCTTTTAAATCCTTTTCTAATTCATATTCTTCTTCAGAGTCATAGTGAGTAACAAAGATAAAACTTCTTTCTCCGCTTATAGAGTTAGCTAAATCATTACAAGTAATTTCTGGAACGATTTCTTTATCTACTAGATAACTTTTTGAATAATCAATATTTTGTGTACTTCCATAAATTTTAGCTAAAGTTAAAGCAACCAATACTACACCCAGCAAAAGAATGCCCACGACAATATATTTACTTGGTGAGAAAAATTCTTCGATTTTCTTTTCGTCACTTATTTTTTCTTTTTCTATTTTCTTTTTATTTTTTTGCTTTTTTTCTTCTATCTTTTTCTTTTCCATAGTACTCTCCTCTACAGAAATTATAGCAGAAAAAAAAGGCAAAGTCTATGATTTACCTTTCCTTTTCTTGATTAATTCTTCGTCATATAATTTTAATTTTTTTATTAATCTTTCTTTAGCAAATTCTAAATCTTTCATTTGTTTATTAATAGAATCCATTTGTCTTTCTAAAATCTCTTTACGACTTTCTAATGTTTCATCTCCTAAAGCATATAAATCCATATATTTTTTTAGTTCTGAAATTGGAATATTGATACTCCGCATACATTTAATAAATTCGATTTGACGAAGATTTTCTTCTTGATAATCTCTTTGCCCATTACTTCCTTTTAAAACTGGTCCAATCAAGCCTTCTTTTTCATAATATCTCAACGTATCCCTTGAAAGACTATATTGTTCAGAAACTTCTTTTATTGTCATTTTTTCATCCCCAATAAAATCATAACATTTGAAGTAGACTCTAAGTCAAGTGATTTTGGCAAGTTTTTCTAAAAGACTTCTTTTTACCATTTCATCTTCTAATGTATTTATAGAAAAAGTTTTACTTCCAGCATGATTTAATGATGCTCCACAGTGATAAAACACTTTTTTATCTAAAATAATGTACCGATCATGAAAAGTACTATCATAAATAAGATGTAAATTATCATATTGTTCTTGATATTTTAAAATATCTTGTTCTTTTAAATTCCCACAATTTTTAATAATTAAGATTACTTTCACTTTTGTATTTCGTATCATATCCAAAACACTTTTATCTGCATAACCATCAATGATTATAATTTCTTCTTTTGCTTCACTTATTATATCTAAAATCTTTGAATACGCATCATAAATTTGTCCATTAAAATAGATTTCATTTTTCTTTGTTTCTAACTTTTCAAAACTCGTTTCTAAAAGTTTAATTTTATCTTCATGTTCAAGAACTAAATGATTAATATATTTTTGTTCAATCAAATTGCTTCCAATATACTTTCTCATCGCTACAAAAGCATCCATTATTCGAATACTTACTTCTTCTGCTACATTAGTTCTTAAAACAGTTGCAAGCATTGCCACTCCTTGTTCAGTAAAAACAAAAGGCAAAGTCCGAGACATATTATTTTTTTTGCGGTTTCAAATTGAAACTTCAAATTATCATATTCTTCTTTTGTAAGTTGAAACATAAATCTTTCTGGAAAACGATTTATATGTCTCTTAACCGCTAAATTAATAGTTTTGGTTCCATTTTTACATTGATACAGTTTAGCTAAATCACTATCTAACATCACTTGTTTTCCTCTTACTTCATAAATCATCTTTTCTATTTTTAACTCTTCTACAATTTCATTCATTTTGTAATTCTCCTATCTTATTTATTAAAAGATTTTTAACTATTTCATCGATAAAACGCTTTTTATATGCATAGCTATCAATGATTATGATTTCTTCTTCTGCTGCATTAGTTCTTAAAACAGTTGCAAGCATTGCTACTCCTTGCTCTGTAAAAACTCTTATATTATACCTACGTCCACCACGTTGCTTTGTATTTGAGGTCGAAAATTTCGACTTCAAAAAAAACATTTCTTCTTGGTCTAGGATGAAACAAAAACGTGATGGAAATTTTTCTAAATTATTTTTTACAGCTTCATTTATTCTTTTTGTTTCTACTTGATAAAGTTTAGCTAAATCACTATCTAACATCACTTGTTTTCCTCTTATTTCATAAATCATTTTTTCTATTTTTAATTCTTCTACAATTTCATTCATATTCTAATTCTCCTATCTTATTTATTAAAAGTTTTTGAACCATTTCATCTTCTAATGTATTTATAGAAAAAGTTTTACTTCCAGCATGATTTAATGAAGCTCCACAATGATAAAATACTTTTTTATCTAGAATGATATATC
>CALVXT010000157.1 GCA_944371545.1 uncultured Bacilli bacterium
TATTTCTACTCTTTGATAGGGACATTTTCGCATAAAATTCAAAAAGAAATTAGGGACATTTTTGCGTAATAGTCACATCAAGAAAAAAGAGACTTAAGAAGCAGCCTCAACTTCTAAATCTGCTGTAAATCTCTTTCCTTGTTGATTATCCTGAATTTGTCCTGTTTCAACAAAATGATAAGTTAATCGATATTCATAAGTTGTATGTGGAGGAATTACTACATTTTGAATTAAATATCCATCCTCCGTTGGTGCTGGAGTTTCATTAACAAGAATTGTTCCATTTTGTGATAATGAATAAACAAATTCACTCGTCGGATTAAAATCATTATAAACATTTTTAAATTTAATATTAAATGCTAAAGTATAATCACTTGTATTATTAACAGAGAATAACTGGCTTCCAGACCAATCTGGTGTTACAAATGGAGCATCAATTCCTTGTAAGTAACTAACATATAGTATTTTATCGTTTTCCACGTCAATATCAACTTTATTATCGCCTTCTTCAGTTACACTACTACAGTTAACATCACATTTTCCATCACCATTTGTATCGCAGTTAACGTCACATTTATTATCTCCATCTATATCAATATTAATATCTGGAGAACCGTCATTATCAGCATCAATATTTATGTCTGGAATACCATCACCATCGATATCACAATTCAAATCACAAACTCCGTCGCCATCAGTGTCTACATTTACGTTTCCACCTGATCCATCATCGACATTAATATCTGGATCGCCATCACCGTCTATATCAATATTGGTATCTGCTCTTCCATCTCCATCAGTATCTATATTAACATCTGGATTGCCGTCGCCATCTAAATCAATGTTAATATCTGGCCATCCGTCATTATTTGTATCACAATTGATATCGCATCTACCATCATTGTTAGTATCCTGATTCATTAAATTCTCATCTGGATTACCATCTCCATCTGGATCTTTATTGAATGTTGGATCATTATTTCCTTCATAATCGATATTCGTATCTGGTTTTCCATCGTTATTGGTGTCACAATTAACATCGCATTTTCCATCATCATCTTTATCAATGTTAATATCTGGTTTTCCATCACCATCGGTATCGATATCTTTATCTGGGAATAAATTATCATCTGTGTCGATGTTAATATCTGGAATTCCGTCACCATCTAAATCAATATTGATATCTGGATGTCCATCGTAATCTGTATCGCAATTGATATCGCATTTTCCATCATTGTCTGTATCTTGGTTAGTTAAATTTTTGTCACCATCACCATCGCCATCAACATCTACATTAAAATGTGGAACCTCATCATCTTCATAATCAATATTCGTATCAGGTATGTTATCACCATTAGTATCACAATTGATGTCACAGACATTGTCACCATTGGTATCAATGTTGATATCTGGGTTTCCGTCTCCATCTAAATCAATATTAATATCTGGATCGCCATCGTCATCTGTGTCAACATTAACATCTGGATCGCCATCTCCATCAACGTCAATATCGACATCTGGTTTGCCGTCATTATTTGTATCACAATTCAAATCACATTTACCATCGTTATCTGTATCTTGATTTGTTAAGTTATCATCTGGATTATTATCATTATCAGTATCTACGTTAATATCTGGATTGCCATCTCCATCAATATCTATATTGATATCTGGGTTTCCATCTCCATCGGTATCTACATTGATATCAGGATTGCCATCGCCATCAGTATCTACATTAACATCTGGATCACCATCTTTATCTGTATCAATATTTATGTCGGCATTTCCATCACCATTAGTATCAATATTGATATCTGGGTTTCCGTCACCATCGATGTCAATATTTATGTCTGGCCATTCATCATTATTTGTGTCACAATTCAAATCACATGTTCCATCGCCGTTTGTATCTTGATTTATCAAATTGTCATCTGGACTACCATCATTGTTTGTATCTACATTAACATCTGGATCACCATCTTTATCTATATCAAGATTTAGATCTGGATTTCCATTTCCATTTGTATCGATATTAATATTGGCATTTCCATCGCCATCTGTATCGACATTAACATCAGCATTTCCGTCTTTATCTGTGTCAATGTTAATATCTGGATTGTTATCATTATCTGTATCAATATTGATATCTGGCTTTCCGTCATTATTTATATCAATATTGATATCTGGATGACCATCATTATTTGTATCACAGTTTAGGTCACATATTCCATCGCCATTAGTATCTTGATTTGTTAAATTTTTATCCGGTTGATTATCTCCATCAACGTCCACATTAAAATGTGGTTTTGAGTCGTTGCCATAATCAATATTGATATCTGGAATGCCATCACCGTTCGTATCACAGTTAACATCACATACTCCATCTTTATTTAAATCAATATTTAGATCAGCTATTCCATCATTATTTGTATCGCAATTCAAATCGCATACTCCATCACCGTTTATGTCACAATTTAAACCGCAATTTCTTGGATCATTTTGTTTATCAATAAAAATTCTTATATAGGCAAATGTCATTACTAAAATTACAAAAAATAAAATAAGTAATAATAGCAAAAATTGAAGAAAAGATCTCTTTTTTTCTTTTTCTTTTTCTTCTTCTAATAATTCTTCGTATTGTTCTTCATAATCTTTCATATTTGTTTCTTCAAACTCATTCTTATTATCTTTAGGCATACAAATCCTCCTCTATTTTATTAAAACCATTATAACACAGAAAAAAAAGACAAGCAATTAAAAAAGGCAAAAAAATGACATACTTTAACGTACATCATTTTTATTCATAAGCTTTTATAGCTACTACCCGAGTTTTGTACTTCAAGGCGATAAAAAATATCGTTAAACCCTTTATTTGATTGGGAAAAACGATATTTTTAA
>CALVXT010000158.1 GCA_944371545.1 uncultured Bacilli bacterium
GCTAAAGCTCAAGAAATTCCTCATGTTCTTAATGGACTTGGAATTGCAATCATTTCCACTTCAAAAGGGTTAATGACTGATAAAGAAGCTCGCGAAGCTAAGTTAGGAGGCGAAGTTCTTGCCTATATCTGGTAAGAGGATTTATGAGTAGAATAGGAAAAAGAAAATTACAAATCCCAACTGGCGTTGAAGCTGTGATGAATGGTGATGTTTTAACTGTTAAAAGTAGCAAAGGTTCTTTAACTTTAAATATTGATCCATTAATCGAGGTTGTTATCGCTGACGGTGTGATTGAAACAAATAAACGTGAAGATACAATTCGTGCTAATGTTGTACAAGGCACAATGAATTCACTTATTAACAATATGCTTATTGGTGTAAGTGAAGGTTATAAAAAAGGTCTTGAAATTATCGGTGTTGGTTACCGTTTCAATGTTCAAGGTAATAAATTAAATATCAGTGCTGGTTTTTCTCATCCAGTTGTAGTTACTGCTCCTGAGGGAATAAATATTGTTTCTGTAAGTAATACAGAGATTAGTATTGAAGGTATTGATAAACAAAAAGTATCCGAATTTGCGGCTAAGATTCGTGAAATAAGAAGCCCAGAACCTTATAAAGGTAAAGGAATTCGTTATAAAGGCGAACATGTACGTCGTAAAGAAGGAAAGAAAGCGGCTAAGTAGGTGAGAGTATGATAAAGAAAGAATCAAGAAATGTAATGCGTCAAAGACGTCATGCAAGAGTACGTAAGAATATAAGTGGAACTGCAAGTTTACCAAGACTTAATGTTTTCCGTTCTAATAAAGAAATTTATGCTCAAGTTATTGATGACGAGTCTGGTACTACTTTAGTTAGCTCTTCTTCTAAAGTATTAAAAGTAAACGGAGGCAATATTGAAGGCGCTAAAGCTGTTGGAAAAGATATTGCTTTGAAATGTAAAAATGCAAAAATTGAAAAAGTCGTTTTTGATAGAGGTGGATATCTTTATCATGGACGTGTAGCTGCTTTAGCTGATGCTGCACGTGAAAACGGCTTAGAGATATAGGAGGAAACGTTTATGGCTAGAACACAAAATAATGATTCAAGAAAAAAACTTTTAGAAGAAAAAGTAATTAACTTAAGTCGTGTTACTAAAGTTACTAAAGGTGGTAGACATTTTCGTTTCTCTGCAACTGTAGTTGTTGGTAATCGTAAAGGATTAGTTGGTATTGGTACAGGTAAAGCTAATGAAGTTAATGATGCAATTTCTAAAGCAAGCAAAGCTGCTAATAAGAATGTTGTACGTGTAGCTTTACAAGATAATCGTACGATTCCTCATGAAGCTACTGGAAAAGTTGGACGAGCTGTAGTTTTAATTAAACCTGCTATTGCTGGTAAAGGAGTAATTGCTGGTGGTGCTGCTCGTGCTGTCTTAGAACTTGCTGGTGTTAAAGATATTATTTCTAAGAGTTTAGGAAGTAATTCACAAGTTAATGTTGCTAAGGCTACTTTAGAAGCTTTAAAATCTGTTCGTACTCCAGCTAAAATCGCAGCTTTACGTGGTAAGAAAGTTGAGGAGTTGTAATATGAGATTAGAAAGTTTACCTAAAACAAAAGAATTAAAAAATGTAAAACGTGTTGGACGTGGACCTGGTTCTGGAATGGGAAAAACTTCAACTCATGGAGAGAATGGTCAAAAATCTAGAAGTGGTGCAAGTATTTCTGCATGGTTTCAAGGTGGACAATCTCCTTTATATAGAAGAATTCCTAAAAGAGGTTTTAAAAACACACGTTTTGAAACAAAATACGCAGTTATCAATTTAAGTGATTTAGATAAATTCTTTAATGATGGAGATGTAGTTACTCCAGAAGTATTAAAAGAAAAAGGAATTATCAAAAAACAATTAGATGGCGTGAAAGTTTTAGCTAATGGTAATTTAACGAAAAAGTTAACTGTTAAAGCACAACGTTTTTCAAGTGTTGCTGTTACTAAAATCGAAAATGCAGGTGGAAATACTGAGGTGATCTAAGATGGCTACTGGGTCTCTCAAGTTATTTTCAAAAGAAGCCAAAGATTTAAGAAAGAGAATACTTTTTACTTTATTTGTTCTAGGCATTTATGCTTTAGGAACAGGTATTACAATTGTTTGGGCCACTCCTTGGTTAGGAACTTTGTTTAGTGAATTAGATTTTCTAGGTGTTTTCAACTTAATGAGTGGTGGGGGTTTTGAAAGGTTTGCAATCTTTGGACTTGGAGTAACCCCATACATTAATGCATCGATTGTTACACAACTTTTGACTATGGATATTATTCCGTATTTTAAAGAGTTAAAAGAACAAGGTTATGTTGGTAGACAAAAGATTAATCGAATTACAAGATATTTAGGAATTCTTTTAGCTTTTGTTCAAGCTTATGTTTTAACCGTTTTCTTATTAGGTGTAAATGATGTAGGAATGATTTTAAAAATCACTTTAGTTATGACAGCTGGTACTTCTTTCCTTTTATGGTTAGGAGATCAAATTACGAGTAAAGGTATTGGTAATGGTCAATCTTTATTAATTATGGCTAGTATCGTTCTTAGTTTACCTGCAGTATTTACTGGTGCTTATGATGCATTTATAGGTGCTGGTACATATACTAGTTGGGTTGGAATAATTTTCTTTGCAGCTTATTTAATCATGTATTTACTTGTCATAGTAGGTATTGTGTGGATAACTTTAGCTGAAAGAAGAATTCCTATTCAATATGCAAATAAAACGGTAAGTGCATATAAAGAAAAACAATCTTATTTGCCTTTACGAATTAATTATGCAGGTGTTATGCCCGTAATCTTCGCATCAATGTTACTGACAATTCCATCAATTATCGTAACAATTATTGGTAATCAAGATGCTATAAATTTTGTAAATAATTATATTATGTATACATCTGTTCCTGGATTTATCTTATATATTGCTTTAATTGTATTCTTTAGTTATTTTTATACTTTTATGGCAATGAATCCAGAAGAGA
>CALVXT010000159.1 GCA_944371545.1 uncultured Bacilli bacterium
TGTCCTTCACCAACACCGATATTAATGACAATTTTTTCTAATTTAGGAACTTGCATAACTGAATCGTAATGAAATTCATTCATTAATGCAGGAATAATTTCCTTTTTATATAAATCTTTAAATGTACTCATAAATTCCCACCTTAATCTTTCTTAGCTTTCTTTTCTTGTTTTTTTGCTTTTGCATCAGTTTCTACTTTTTTAACATTAGAAACATGAATAGGTGCTTCCATTTCAAATATTCCGTCGTTTTCATTCGCATTATTAGTTTTTTGATGTTTCTTAATCATATTGATTCCTTCAACAACAACACGGTCTTTTTTTCTTAAAGTTTTCATTACTCGGCCAGTTTTTCCTTTATCTTTACCAGCCAAAACAACAACATTATCATTTACTTTAATCTTCATAAGTACCTCCTAAATAACTTCACTAGCTAAAGAGACAATCTTCATGTAATCTCTTTCACGAAGCTCTCTTGCTACTGGACCTAATACACGAGTACCTACTGGAGTTTTATCATCTTTAATAATAACGCATGCATTATCATCAAATTTAATATAACTTCCATCAGCACGACGAACACCTTCAACACTTCTTACGATAACAGCTTTAACAACTTTTCCTTTTTTCAAAGTTCCATTAGGAATAGCCTTTTTTACAGTACAAACAACAACATCACCAATATTAGCATACTTTCTCTTACTTCCACCTAAAGGACGGATAACAAGTACTTCACGAGCACCAGAGTTATCAGCAACTTTAAGTCTTGATTCTTGCATTATCATGAGTTACCTCCTATAAAATAACAGCTTCAATTAAGACTTCAACAAGTTCATATCTTTTAGTTTTAGATAAAGGTCTTGTTGCTCTAATTCTAACTGTATCTCCTACTTTAGCAATATTCTTTTCATCATGAGCAGCATACTTTTTAGAGTATTTTACTCTTTTTCCATATAATGGATGCATTTTATGAGTTTCAACTAATACGGTAATTGTTTTATCATTACTAGCGCTTACAACTTTACCAACTAGTTCTTGTTTTCTTTTTTCTGCCATTATTTGTTACCTCCTACAAGACTTTCATTTTCTCTTTCCTTTAAAATTGTCATCATTCTTGCAATATCTTTTTTTAATGTGTTGATTTTAACAGGTTTTTCTAATGCACCCCTTGCATTTTGCATACGTAAATCTAATAATTCACTTTTAGAAGATTTAATTTTTTCTAAAATTTCTTCATTAGATAGCTTACGAATTTCTTGAGCTGTCATTATACTTCACCTTCCTTTTTAACAAATTTACATTTAACAGGTAATTTGTGAGAAGCTAAACGTAAAGCTTCACGAGCTGTAGCTTCATCTACTCCAGAAACCTCAAACATGATTTTTCCTTCTTTAACTACAGATACCCATTCTTCAACGTTACCTTTACCTTTACCTTGACGAGTTTCTAATGGTTTTTTTGTTCTAGGCATATCAGGGAAAATATTAATAAATACTTTTCCTCCACGTTTCATATAACGAGTCATCGCTATACGAGCTGCTTCAATTTGACGAGCACTTACATAATTTCCTTCGCGAGCCTGAAGCCCATATTCACCAAAGTGTAGTTCAGTATTTCCTTTAGCATGTCCTTCATATGATCTACGATGTTGCTTACGATATTTAGTTCTTTTTGGCATCAACATGTTGGTCACGCTCCTTTACATTTTTTTTAGCAGGAAGAATTTCACCTTTATAAATCCAAACTTTAACACCAATTTTTCCATAAGTAGTATCAGCTTCTGATTGAGCAAAATCGATATCAGCACGGATTGTATGAAGAGGAACTGTTCCTTCAGTATATCCTTCACTACGAGCCATCTCAACACCACCTAAACGTCCAGAAACTAAAGTTTTAATTCCCTTAGCACCAGCCTTCATAGTATTTCTGATAGCTCTTTTTTGAGCACTTCTAAAAGGTGCACGATTTTCAATTTGCATTGCAATATTATCTGCAACCAATTGAGCATTTAAATCAGCTTGTTTAGATACATCAACAATTGATACATAAACGTCTTCTTTAACTTCACGAGATAAAGCTTTACGTAATTTATCAATATCTTCTCCACCACGTCCAATGATTACACCAGGTTTAGCAGTGTTGATTGTAACTTCACAACGATTTTTCTTACGTTCAATAATAATAGAAGCAACAGCAGCATCTTTAAGATGTTTCTTTAAATATTCACGAATTTTTAAATCCTTATTTAAAGTAGTTCCAAAATCTTTCTTATTAGCATACCATCTAGAATCCCAAGTCTTATTAACCCCTAAACGATATCCAATAGGATTTACCTTTTGTCCCATTATTTGTTGCCTCCTTTCTTCTCATCACTTACTTTAACGATAATATGACTTGTTCTTTTATCTCTTCTGTCGATATGTCCACGACTAGCAAATTTAATTCTTTTATAAACCGGTCCTGGATTTACCATACATTCTGAAATATATAAATCATTCTCATTCGCTCCGTTATTATTTACTGCATTTGCAATAGCACTTTCTAATACCTTACGAATTAAACGACTTGATTTTGTATTTGTAGTATCTAAGATAGCACGAGCAGCTTGAATATCTTTTCCACGGATTAAATCCATAGTCATTCTTGCTTTTCTTGGAGCTACCATAGCACTTTTATGAATTGCATATGTTTCCATGTACTACCTCCTACTTCT
>CALVXT010000160.1 GCA_944371545.1 uncultured Bacilli bacterium
CATTTTTCTCCTCCTTTTTTCCATTAAAAAATATGGTATGCAAATTTATAATTTACACACCATATTATACAAGGTCTTCTTTAATCTTTAAAATTTTCTTTTTCTATGATATTATTTTAGTATCTAGGATAGGGAGAGTGTAATATTAATGGAAAATTTAAAAAGAAGACAAATTTTAATTTGTTTAGGTTTAGTAATTCTTGTTTTAATTTGCGTTGGTGTTAGCTATGCTTATTGGCGAATGACGCTTGTTCAAGAAGACAATAACAGGGTATCTAGTAGTTGCTTAAGTATTGAATTAATTGATGAAACAGCTCCGATTAAAATGGATAATGCTTATCCTTTAACTGATGAAGAAGGAATGCAGATAACTCCTTATACTTTTACAATTAAAAATACCTGTGATACTTTTATTAGTTATGAAATATCTTTAGGAATGACAGATACTACTTCTTTAAATAGTCAATATGTTGCGGCTGTTTTGGACTATAATGAAATCCAGACATTAGATTCATATGAAGCAGTAACGATTGAAGGTTACAAAGAAGGAAGGGTATTACAAAAAGGAAGTTTGTCTCAAGATGATGAAGTAACTTATAATTTAAGACTATGGCTTGATGAAGATGTTACAATGGATGATATAGATGCGATAAACAAGTATTTTGAAGCTAATGTTGTGGTAACAGCCGCGGTAAGTACATATAATCCTATTGATTTTGGATTTACAAAATTGGCTGATGCAATGCTTGTAAATGAATATCAATCTACGGATATGGATCATGCTTTAACTAAGATTTCAAATAAACAAAAACCTAATTTTTTAAATTCAGCACCAGTTATGGTTTGGGATGAAATTCATCCATATAATACTTCGAGTGCATATACAAATACTTCGAATTATATTGGAACAAGTTATGAATTTAATGAAGATACAGGTTATTATACAATTCTTAATTATGGAGACCCTCAATTATATACGGATATTGATAATGAGACTTATGCTAGTGGAGATTATTATACATGCGTTGGCAGTATGAGCATGGGAGAAGATGGTACTCCAAATTATTGGAGACCTACATCGTGCACAACTATGTATAAGATAATTTCAGCTGAAGAGATAAATGTTGATAGTGAAACAAGATATCAAATTCAAGGATATGCTTATACACAAGTTGAAAGAGAAAGTGATACATCAGATCGTGGTTTGTACGTTGGAGAAGATGATTATGGAACTACATATTATTATCGTGGTAATGTAACTAATAATTATGTATATTTTGCTGATGTTTATTGGCGAATAGTTCGTTTAAACGGTGATGGTAGTGTAAGGCTTTTATATGATGGTACAACTCCTGATAGTGAAAATGTCCTTTTGGGTACTAGTTTATTTAATAATTATGATACTAATCATGCATATGCTGGGTTTATGTATGGTGAAAATGTTGGAACAAGCTATGAAGAAAATATTCAGAATACTGTGGATAGTACTATTAAAACTCAACTAGATAATTTGTATAACTCCACAATTCTAACTGCTGGTTTAGAAAATTATATTGCAGATAGTGGTTTTTGTAATGATCGTTCAATTGCGAGTGGAGATGGATATTCTAATGAAACTTATTATAATGCTTTAAATAGGTTTACAAGTGGAACACCAACTTTTAAATGTTCTTCACAAAACGATTTGTTTACTGTTACAAATGAAAAAGGAAATCAAGCTTTAACTTATCCAATTGGACTCATAACGACCGATGAACTTGCTTATGCTGGTATGAGAAATGAAAAGTTAAATCGCTTATCTTATGTTTATTCTAAAGATACTTATTGGACAATGACCCCTGCATATTATAGTACTGATATTCGAATTGGTAGTTTGAATTATCAAGGTATGGTAGATGTAAATGCTGCTGATACTGAGTTTGGAATTCGACCTGTAATAAATTTAAAAAATGAAGTAGAGATTTCTGGTGGAATTGGTACCAAAAATGATCCGTTTGTTATATCCGTTCAATAAAAAGTAATTCATTTAAAGAAGATAAAAAAATCTTCTTTTTTATATTTAAATAAAAAAACAAAGCTTTTTATTCGCTTTGTCTTACTTCCATAATTACTGGTAGTATCATAGGATGTCTACCTGTTAGAGCACTTATATATGGTGATAAATCTAAAATGATTTGGTTTTTTAAATCTAAGTAACTATAATTGTTGTGTGATAAAGAATCTCGAACAATTGAAGTTACTTTTTTTTCAATTTTGTCAATTAGATCTGCATTTTCATTTACAGTAACGAAACCTCTGGTTGTTACGTTTGGTTTAATTAATAATTGTTTTGTTAATGGATTTACATTTATTATGGCTAAAAGAATACCATCTTTACTCATTAATTTTCTTTCTTTGATAATCGATGAACCAACATCGCCAATTCTTGAACCATCTACATATACATCTCCAGCTTCAATTGGCATTCCTCTTTCTACTCCTTCATTTGTCAGTTTAATTACGTCACCATTTTTACAAATGAAAATGTTTTCACTTGGAATACCACAATCTTCAGCTAAAGATTTATGAGACATTAGCATTCTGTATTCGCCATGCATTGGCATGAAATATTGTGGTTTTACTAAACGAAGCATCAATTTTAATTCTTCCTGCTTTGCGTGCCCTGAAGTATGAATATCACTGAATTCTTCATAAGTAAATACTTTTACGCCTTTTAAATAAAGCTTGTTTATAACACGATTAATGCTCGCGGCATTTCCTGGTATTGGTTTTGATGAAAAGACAACTAAATCATCATTTAATAAAGAAATTTGTTTGTGAACTCCATTAGCAATTCTTGATAGGGCAGCTAGTGGTTCTCCTTGACTTCCTGTACATAAAATACATACTTCATTTCTTTTTAAAGTTTTGGCTTTATTTGCGTCGATAAATATGCTTTTATCTTTTATAAGTCCATTATTTAAAGCTATTTCAATACTTGTTTCCATACTTCTACCAAAAGTTACGATTTGTCTGTTGTTTTTTCGGCATGTCTCTACAATGTGTTTTATTCGGTATATATTTGAAGCAAATGTCGCGATGATAACTCTGCCATAGTGTCTTGAAATAATATCGTTTAATGTTTCATCTACTGAGCTTTCAGATTTTGAAAAACCTTCTGATAAAGCATTGGTACTGTCAGATAATAAAAGCTTTACACCTTCGGCTCCAATTCTAGCAATTTTGTGTAAGTCAGCCATAGGGCCAATTGGCGTCAAATCAAATTTAAAATCTCCTGTTTCAAAAATTATTCCTTGTGGGGTATGAATTACAACAGCGAAACTATCCGGAATGGAATGGGTTGTCGTGACAAACTCCACTTCAAAGTGTTTAAATTTTAAAACTGTATCCTTATCATATTTTTCTAAATGTTGAAAATCTTGATGAGCATCTTCTAGTTTGTTTTTAATTAAGCTTACAGCAATTCCAGGTGTGTAAATGACTGGAATTTTGACATTCTGTAATAAAAAGCTA
>CALVXT010000161.1 GCA_944371545.1 uncultured Bacilli bacterium
TTAAAAATTTACACACTAGACTTGACAAGCCCATTTAATAATATTTAAAAATTTACACACTAGACTTGACAAGCCCTAGGAATAGGATTATTAGTGGTACGAACAGATGGTGAAAGTGGTGATAATAATCGTCATTATACCAATGTAGTTAATATATCTGAAGCTATTTCAGATGCTTATAACCAGTTAACAAAATAAAAATTTTAAATTTACTTATTTATAAGCTATATGTTATAATTATTCATAGAATATAGGTGATGCTATGAAAGATAACTTGAGTTTTAAAAATATATTTAAAAGAGAAACTAAATTAGCAAGTTATATAGTTATATGTTTAACCATAGTAGTCTTAAGTCTATCCTATGCTATGTTTTTTAAAGTAGAAGGAAATAGTAAAAATCAAGTAGTCGAAGCAGGAGATTTAGTATTCACGTATGAAAATACATCACAAACAATCACATCAGAAGGAAATAGTGATTGTTTCATGCCAATGAGTACAGATGAAACAAGTATATATTTAGGAACATGTGATTATAGGTTAAGTGTACAAAATACAGGAAGTTTAAAAGGAGCATACACATTAAGATTAGTAGCAAATGAAGAAAATACAATAGAAGCAAATAAAATAAAAGTAATAGTAAGAAAACAAGAAGGAGAAGTATTTCAAATAGTAAGTGGATATGAAAATGGAAAAACAGTAAGTGAATTAACAGATGGAATAATCATAGAAGATGAAGAGATGGAAACAAATAGTACAGTAGTATACAGTGTATCTCTAATCATAGATGAAAGTGTAGCCACAGAAGAAGACACAACAAAAGTATTATCCTATAAAATAGAAGGAACAGGATTAGTACATGAAAGTCAAGAAATACATACAACACCAGGATATAAAGAAGAACTATTAAATGGAACAGATCCAGTATTAGAAGATCCATTAATAGCAGTAACAATAGAGTCTGATGGAACAGTAAAAAGAGCAGATTTAACAAGTGAATGGTATAGTTATGCAAACAAAGAATGGGCAAATGCAATCATATTAACAGATGAAAGTCAAAATTCAAATTATGAGCCAGGAGAAGTAATACCAGAAGAAGCCATAGAAAGTTATTTTGTATGGATACCAAAATACAGGTATCAATTATGGGACTTAGGAGAATATGAAGATTTAACAGAGATAGATGAAAGTAAAGTCCATGAAATTTCAATCATATTTGGAGATTATAATACAAGTGATGATGTGGATGGAGAATGTACAACCCCAATGGAAAGTGGATCTTCAGGAAATTGCCAAGTAGGAGATTACATGACACATCCCGCATTTATAAGTATTCCATCAACAGGGTTTTGGGTAGGCAAATTTGAAACAGGAACGACATTAAGTAGTGAATATAATGTGAGAAATGGAGAGGCTATACAAATCAAACCAAATGTAAGTTCATGGAGAAATATCCAAGTAGCGAATGCATTTTATACATCTTATGACTACAAAAGAGATTTAGACAGTCATATGATGAAGAATACAGAATGGGGAGCAGTTGCCTATCTTCAACATAGTGCCTATGGAAGTGCCACAAGTGTAAGAATTAATAACAATTCTGATTTTATAACAGGATATCAAGCCAATGATAAACCAACTTGTGGATATACTGGACCAGATGAAGAATGTAATAAATACTGTAATGACGAAACATGTAACACAGCTTATCCTAATAGTACTTTGGCAAGTACGACAGGAAATATAAGTGGCATTTATGATATGAGTGGTGGATCCTGGGAATATGTAATGGGTATCATGGTAGATGAAGAAGGTAAGCCAATGAGTGGAAGAAACAGTTTGTATAATTCAGGATTCAATGGAACATTTGGATGCCCAACATGTGATAATGATACAAGTGGACTTACCTCACTAGTCAATGGATATACTTGGCCAGAGTCAAAATATTATGATACCTATGCCTATTCTGAAGTAGATGAACAATATAAGAGGAGAATTTTAGGAGATGCTACAGGAGAGATGGGAACATTTTCTTCAGCAATCTATTTAACACAGACTAGAAAAATATCTAGCTGGTATGCTGAAGATGCCCATTTTGTTTGGAATGATGCTCCATGGTTTACAAGTGGTGACGCTTTCTATGATGGATTATCGGCTGGTGTATTTGCTTTTAATTTTGCATTAGGTTCTTCATACGACAATGGTTCTTTTCGTGTAGTCCTAACCCCATAAAATATTTAAATTATAAGGAATAGTGATAGTATGAGAAATAAAAAAGGTTTTATTTTTATTGAGACACTTATTGTGACAGCTGTTTTACTAGCATCATTGATGCTAGTTTATTCCTTGTATGTTTCTTCTTTAAGTTCTGAAACAATAAGACTTCGTTATGATGATCCGGCTAAACTTTATGAAACATTTTATATAAAAAAGTATTTGGAAAGTTTTGATTTAGATGTATTAAAAGAAAGAATTGACAATGGAGAGCCTTATCAGATGATTTATCGTGGACAAAGCGACGTATTTGGTAGTTCTTATACGAGTGAAAATGTTTTTTTTGAAAATTTATGGATGGAACTCAATATAAAATCTATTATGCTTATTCCACATAATGTAACTACCTTAGTCGAATGCGAAATGGCTAATACCGCGGCTATTTGTTCAAATTCTAGTTTATTAGGCTATTTAAGAACTTTGGATGATGGTGAAGAAGGTACATATCGTCTGGTAATCGAATATTCTATGAACGCTTCTGGAGAAAGTTGCACATCGACCATAGGCTGTTTTTCTTATTATGCAAGTGTAAAGGTTGGTGCTTAAGATGAATAAACATGGAATAACATTAGTTGAAGTTATTATAAGTGTTGGTCTGATCTCGGTTGTTATGCTATTTTTGTTTAACTTACTTTTAGATATGCAATATGAAAATAGTCATGCATCTTACTTAAAAGAAAATCAAATAAATCGGGCAAATATTATTAAAACGGTTGAAGAAGATTTGATGAATAATAATTTAGAGACAATAAATATTTCTGTAGGGTCATCTAGTTCAACAGTAGTTTTTGAATTTGAAACTTTTTCAACGACGCTAACTGTTATGGAAGACCGAGTGTCTTATAAAGATGAAACCTGGTTGCTTGAAACAAATGGAAATGATGAAGCTTATTATGATTTTAAAAATATTAAAAAGGTAGAATCAAGTAGTGATACTTGTTCTTACATATTAAATGTAGATAGTGATGGAGATGGAGTTTGTGATTATAACTGTGATACAAATAGAGATGGCGTTTTAAATGAAGAGGATTCCACAACTATTAATGATTCTTTTCAATCTTGTTCACTTTACAAGTCTGTCCGACTTATTATTCCAGCCGTAACTGGCGCAGATGAAAACGTTATTGATGATTTAGAGTTTTATTATATTGGTCTTAAATAGGTGGTAAATATGAAAAAAGGTTTTACATTAATTGAAGTCATGGCAACAATAGTAATATTAGCAGTAATATTATTAATAGCAGTTCCTATATATAATGGAGTAAGAGAGAATATAAA
>CALVXT010000162.1 GCA_944371545.1 uncultured Bacilli bacterium
TTTTAATCCCATAAGTTTTAAGCTTTTTGCTATTTTTAGTTTTTCTTCTCTTCTTCCTGATTTTATTCCATCCATTTTTCCTTCCACTATATATTTTTCTTTCATTTTCAATAATGCATCTGCTAACATACTTTCTCCTCCTTCTTTTTTCTTACTTTTTCTCTTATTTCTTCTATTTTTATTTCTGGTAATATTCTTGATGCTACATTACATGTGTATTCGTCTATTAATTCTTTTTTTCATTTTACATCACTTTTCTTTGTATTTCAAGAAAAATCGTACGTCAAATTATTCTATTTTTTGACATAATTTTACATTCCAAATAAAAAAATGTATATTTAAGATTTTGTTTTTTAATTACAATATATCTTAAATATACAATAAATTTTAGTATTGTCTTGCCCATACTACCATTTTACTTGCATCTTTTCCGCAACATACACATTTATCTCCTAAATGTTCTTGTTCAAATGGCATACATCTTGATTTTGCGCCTGTAATTTCATGTATTTTTTCTTCACATTCAGCACTTCCGCACCACATAGTTTTAATAAATCCTTGGTTAGTTTCTAAAGCATTTTTAAATTCTTCCATATTTGTAGCAATTGATGTTTTTGCATCCATTCTTTTTTTGCATTCATTATACATATTTTCATGTATATCATTTAGCAATTCTCCAATTTTTTCTGACAATACATCTAAATTAACTTCTATTTTTTCTAGTGTATCTCTTCTAACAACTACACATTTTCCAGCTTCTATATCTCTTGGTCCTATTTCTATTCTAATTGGTACTCCTCTCATTTCCCAATCATTAAATTTATATCCTGGTGAGTACTGATCTCTAACATCTAATTCTACTCTATATTCTTCAGATAAGTTTTTGCATAGTTCTTCTGCTTTTTCTTTTACACCCTCTTTATGCATTGCAACTGGCACTATTACTACTTGAATTGGAGCTACTTTTGGTGGTAATTTTAATCCTCTATTATCTCCATGTGCCATTATTAGAGCTCCTATTAATCTTGTACTAATTCCCCAAGATGTTTGATATGCATATTCTTCTTTTCCTTCTCTATTTTGGAATTTTACTTCAAATGGTTTTGTAAAGTTTTGTCCAAAATAATGTGTTGTTCCTGATTGAAGCGCTCTTCCATCATGTGTCATTGTTTCTACTGTATATGTTGCATCTGCTCCGGCAAATTTTTCTGACTCTGTTTTTATGCCTCTTAATACTGGTATTGCTAATAAATTTTCTATTACATCTGTATAAACATCTAATATTTCTAAAGTAAATTTCTTTGCTTCTTCTGCTGTTTCATGTATTGTATGTCCTTCTTGCCATAAAAATTCTCTTGAACGTAAAAATGGTCTTGTTTCTTTTTCCCATCTTAATACATTACACCATTGATTATATAAATATGGTAAATCTCTCCATGAATTTAACCATTTTGCATACATAGTTGAAAATATTGTTTCTGATGTAGGTCTAACACATAGTCTTTCTTCTAGTTCTTCTCCTCCACCCATAGTTACCCATGCAACTTCTGGTGCAAATCCTTCTACATGGTCTTTTTCTTTTTGAAGTAGAGTTTCTGGTATTAATACTGGCATTGAAATATTTTTTACTCCATGCTTTTTTAATTTCTCATCTGCATATTTTTGTATATTTTCCCATATTGCATATCCATATGGACGAATTGCTATAAATCCTTTTACATCTGTATAATCTGCTAGTTCTGATTTTAATACTATATCTGTATACCATTTGGCACAGTCTTCTTCTATATTAGTTATTTCTTTTACAAAGTTTTTATTATCACTCATTATTTTCTCCTCCATCTTTTTTTGTTTGCTCGCCTTTTTCACTCGGCTCTAGTGCCTCTAAATCTTGTTCTTCAAAAATTTCATCATTTTCTAATTCATCTATTACAATTTGTCTATTACTATCTAGTTTATATTTTGGTAATTTAGGCAAATCTTTTAAACTGTTTAGTCCAAAAGTTTTTAAAAATTCCTCTGTTACTTTATATGTCATGGGCTTTCCGGGCAGATCTGCCTTCCCGGCTTGTTCTATAAATCCATATTCTAATAATCTATATAAAGATGCTGAAGAGTCAACTCCTCTTATTGCATCAATATCTGATTTTGTTGCTCTCGGATTATATGCTATAATACTTAATACCTCTAATGATGCTTGAGAAATTGTGGGTTTTACTTGCTTGCTTAATAAAGGATATAAATATTCATAATACTCTTTTTTTGAAGATAGCTGATACCCATCTTCTATTCTTACAATTTCTATACCCCTATTTTCTTTTACATATTCTTCTTGCATTAAATTGATTGTTTCTATTATTTTATCCGATGTCTGTTCAAGAATTGTCATTAATTCTCTTATTTTAACAACTCTTCCAGCAGCAAATAAAATTGCCTCTATTACTCCTTGTAATTTTTCTTGTTCCATCTTATTTATTCCTTCTTTTGCTAAAATATGTATATATTATATCATCTATACCTATTTCTGGTCAATATATCTTGATTTATCTATCTTTTTATGCTATATTAATCTTGGTAAAAATTAGAATATTAATAGGTGGTGATTGTATGTACGAAGAAGAAAATAATGAAAAGAGAAAAAAAATTGAAATTGTTCAAGGTACATCTAAGGATTTGAATATCTCTGAGGTTAAAGATAATTTGACTTTTGAAAAACCTGAAGAGAATAAAAAGGAAAATATTATTATTCCAGAAAATCAAGAAGAAAATTAACATACTTATTAAGCAAAAAAATAATATATGGTTTTCAATTCCCGGCATTAGGACACGCCGTACGGCTCACTTTCGCTCCCCTTGAATTCTAAACCATATATT
>CALVXT010000163.1 GCA_944371545.1 uncultured Bacilli bacterium
TTCAACAATGAAAAAGAAGTAAACTATTCTGTATTTGAATCGTCTACTTCTAACATGCCTATTTTAAGCTCATCTTCTAATGTTTCTCATGCTTTACATGAATTTATTTACTAGCTTTTATTGGAATCCGATAAATTTAGACTCCGTCTTTTAAATAATGACATTGTCATTACAATGTCATTGACAAATTTTGCTTTTTATTATACAATACAAATGTATCAAGGAGAGATAATTATGAACGATATTCCAAACACAACAAACTTAAATGTTCGTGTAGATAGCACTTTAAAAAAGGAAAGTGACATCCTATTTAAAAAACTAGGTTTAAATATGAGCACTGCTATTAATATGTTTTTAACCAAATGTGTAAACACTTCTAGCATTCCTTTTGAGATATCTACACCAAAACCAAGTAAAAATTTAAAAAAAGCCTTAAAAGAAGCTGATTATATTGCTAAACACCCAGAAAAATTCAAAGGTTATACTAATATTGATGAGCTTTTCGAGGCTTTAGACAGTGAAGATTGAACTTGAAACTAAGTTAAAATATACAGTTAGTTTCTCTAGTGATTTTAAAAAAGCAATATAAAAAAATTAAAAAACAAGGCAAAGACATAAATAAACTAAAAGAAATAATTAAACATTTAGCTAATTTAGAGGATTTAGAACCAAAATATCGCAATCATATGCTTAATGACAATAAGTACTACAAAAATTGTGGTGAATGTCATATTGAACCTGATTGGTTACTCGTTTATAAATATATAGATGAGCAATTGATTTTACTTTTAATAGCAACTGGAAGCCATAGTGAACTATTTTAAAAAAGCACATTTGAACTGCCTTTTTAGAGTAAATATCAAAAAAATGACACTTTAACTAGAATAAGTGACTAACTTAATATATATTAGGTAAACATTCAACTTGACGAACCTGAATGTTCTTTTTTATTTTATGCAAGTTTCCTTGACATATTCATAATAGCACAAAAAAGAACTCGTTATGATGTGAACCCCATCTAGGAGACATCATAACGAGTTCTTTTTTATTAAGTGCTTTTATATTAAGTTCAAATAGTTCGAATAATTTCCCTATGGTGGCCTAATTGAAGAATTACAGCAACTTCTTGAACAAAAGAAATAGTTAGTAATAACTATTAACTAATTATAGTTATACTCACCAATTTTATTAGTATGTTATTTTTTTTACTTTTTTATATTTAGTTGTTTCTTTTCAATAAGAATTCCTTCAATGATTGTAGGAATTTCACTCCAATTAGATGTTTGATATCCGGTATAATTCGGATTATATGACCCGTATAAAATAGGAATTACGCCCACTGATTCAGCTTCTTCAATATATTTCATATCATTATCTATTAATATATCATAATCATGTTTATTCAAAAATTCCTTTTTTGAATAAAAACCTAAGTTCATATAATCATAATTTATATTTGCATTTTCAAAATGTTCTACCATTTTTTTCTTTAATGAAGCATATTTTTCTAATGGTCTTGCTGATAACAAATCAATTCTATATCCCATAGATAATAATTTATTCAATGTTTCCGGAGCATCTTGTTTTGGTTTCCCAAAAGCTATTTTTTCTCTATATTCGGCCCAAAATCTAGCTAATGTAGGATTTCCCCAAGTATATTCTTCGGCGGGATTAATATCAGGGTTATCCATTAAAAAAATATTCCAATAGTATTCTTCTAATTCCTTAGTGCATAATAATGTATCATCTATATCTACTGCTATTTTCACTCTTTTATCATCTTCTATTTTTATTTGTTCTAATCTTATTAATTCTTTTTTTATAAATTCAACAGTATCATCAATATATTTAACAAAATCATTTATATCAAATACTTCCGATTTTTCTTCATTTTCTCCAGGCATAAGGTTATTATTAATATAGCTTAACGTTCCATTTGAGCCAAATAAACCATTTAGATTTAATTCATCTATCTCACATTTAAAATTTGGAATACTTTTCACCTCGGTTGGAAGTTTACCTAAATCATATATTTTACATAATAGTTTTTGTATTTTTAAATCTTCGTAATAGCTATACCAGTCTTTATCTTCTCGTAAAGTTCCATCTTTTAATCTTATTTTACTAACACCATCTTCTACAACAAAATATTTTAAATCTATATATGTTTTCCAATATTGATCTGTAATAAGATGGATTAAATAACCAAAATAAAATGGGTTTTTTAATTCTCTATAATATTTTAAATAAAATTCTTCATAATTATTAGCTTGCTTATTTTTTATTCTAAAATCCCAAAAATGTGTTAAATATTTATCTTTTACTCCAGAATTTGTTTCAACATTTCGCCAAGAGTCAGGAGATACTGTTCCTATTCGTAATAAAACATCATCCATTTTGTAATCTTTATTTATTTTTCTAGCAATTGCTTCGTGTATCCTTGCAGAAGGCATATAAACACTTCCTTATCTATTAATAATTATAGCATATTTTATAATGTTTTAATTACTATCACGCGCATAACAATTGTGTCATTATGCAAGTGTGTTTCTAAAT
>CALVXT010000164.1 GCA_944371545.1 uncultured Bacilli bacterium
TATCAACACCTTGTAATTTATAAACCATTTGAATTTCTTTTAAGATGTATTCTTGAGCAGTAATTGGGTCAGTTACAGCAAGTAATTCTTTTGGAGAAATAACTCCTTCAGTTAATTTATCACCTGCTTCAACCATGTCCCCATTATTTACACGTAATTTCATGTTGTAATTTGTTACATGTTCTCTTGTTTCTACATCATTTTCTACGATAATTCGATATTTGCCATTTTCCTCTTTAATTGAAGCAACTTTACCACTAATTTCAGAAATTGTTGCTTTTCCTTTTGGATTACGAGCTTCAAATAATTCTTCAACACGAGGAAGACCTTGTGTGATATCGTCTCCACCAGCAACACCACCTGAGTGGAATGTACGCATGGTAAGTTGGGTACCTGGTTCACCAATTGATTGAGCTGCCATAATACCAACAGCTTCACCTGTTTCAACAACATTTCCTGTTGCCAAGTTACGACCATAACATTTTTGACAAACACCGTTTTCGGTTTTACATGTTAAAATGCTTCGAATTTCTACTGTCTTAATACCAGCATCTGTAATCTTTTTCACAAGGTTTTCAGTAATTTGAACTCCTTTGTCTACGATTACTTCTTTTGTTTCTGGATGAATAACTTTTTGAGCTGTGAAACGACCTAAAATACGTTCAGCAAGTGGTTCGATTACACTGCCATCTTTATCATTAATTAAATCAGAAACTTCTACTCCGTGAATAGAACCACAATCTTCTTCTTTAACAATAATATCTTGAACAACCTCAACTAAACGTCTAGTTAAATATCCAGAGTCAGCTGTACGAAGAGCTGTGTCGGCTGATCCTTTTCTTGAACCGTGACTTGATAAGAAGAATTCAGATACGGTTAAACCTTCTGAGAAGTTTGAAGTAACTGGAATTTCGATAGTTGAACCATCTGGTTTAGCCATTAATCCACGCATACCAGCTAATTGAGCAAAGTTTGATAATGATCCACGAGCTCCAGAGTTCATCATCATGAACAATGGATTATCAAAGTCATCTTTAGCTATTGCTTTTAATTCCTCTTTAATCTTATCATTTGCTTTTGTCCAAATATCAATTACAGTATTATAACGTTCTTCTTCAGTAATCATACCACGTTTAAATTGTTTATTTACTTTTTCTACTAATTCTTTTGATTCAGCAATTACTTCATTTTTTGTTTTAGAAGGAACGATATCAGCAGCAGAAACTGTAATACCTGCGATTGTTGAATATTTGAAACCTAAGTCTTTTAATTTATCAAGGAATATACTTGTTTCTGTTGTATGATAACGTTTAAAGACTTGAGCAATAATCTTACTTAAATCTCCTTTTACAAATGGACTTGTTAAAGGCATTTTTTCAATTTCTTCTTTAATATTTGTACCCATTGGTAAGAAGAATTTTGCTGGTGTAATTCCTTCAATATTTTCCTTACTTGCTTCATTAACATAAGGATAACTATCTGGTAAAATTTCGTTGAAGATAATCTTACCACAAGTTGTTACTAAGTATTGTTCTAATTGTTCTTCTGTAAATAACTTATGTTTGAATGATTTTGCAGGTAAGGCAATTCTGGTATGAAGAGTAATCTCTCTTCTTTCATAAGCCATCAATACTTCATTTGGGTCTTTATACACTTTACCTTCGTGTTCTTCTCCAGCTTTTTCTTGAGTTAAATAACAGTTACCTAATACCATGTCTTGTGATGGCGTAACAATTGGTTTTCCATCTTTTGGATTTAAAATATTTTGAGCACCAAGCATTAGAATACGAGCTTCTGCTTGAGCTTCTTCAGATAATGGTACGTGAACAGCCATCTGGTCACCATCGAAGTCGGCATTAAATCCTGTACAAACAAGTGGGTGTAAACGAATAGCTTTTCCACCAACTAATTTTGGTTCAAATGCTTGAATACCTAAACGGTGAAGAGTTGGAGCACGGTTAAGCATTACAGGATGTTCTGTAATAACATCTTCTACTACATCCCATACACAATCATCTTTTGTATCAATTAATTTTTTTGCTCCTTTAATGTTATGAGCAAGACCGCGTTCTACTAAACCATGGATAACATGTGGTTTAAATAATTCCAAAGCCATATCTTTTGGAATACCACATTGATACATTTTTAAGTTTGGTCCAACAACGATAACGCTTCGTCCTGAGTAGTCAACACGTTTACCAAGTAAGTTTTGTCTGAAACGTCCTTGTTTACCTTTTAACATACTAGATAAACTCTTTAAAGGTCTATTTCCAGCACCTTGAACACTTCTACCACGACGACCATTATCTAATAAAGAATCGACTGCTTCTTGAAGCATACGTTTTTCGTTTTGAACAATAATTGTTGGAGCACCTAACTCTAATAATTTTTTCAAACGATTATTTCGGTTAATAATTCTTCTATATAAATCATTTAAATCACTTGTAGCAAATCTTCCACCATCAAGTTGAATCATTGGACGTAAATCTGGTGGAATAACTGGAAGAGCTTCTAAAATCATCCATTCAGGACGATTGCCACTTTCTTGGAAAGCTACTAAGCAATCAAGTCTTTTTACTAAACGAATTCTTTTTTGACCTGTAGCATTCTCTAATTCTTCTCTTAATTCAGCTACTTCCTTATCAATATCTACTTCTTTTAAAAGAGTTTGAATTGCTTCTGCACCCATGCCTACTTTAAAACTGCTACCATATTTTTCATAATAAGCACGATATTCTTTATCGGAAAGAGTTTGTTTTTTCATTAGAGGTGCACTACCAGGGTCTAAAACTACATAGCTTACAAAATATAATACTTCTTCCAAATCTCTTGGGCTCATGTCTAAAACTAAGCCCATTTTTGAAGGAACGCCTTTGAAAAACCAAATGTGAGAACAAGGAGCAGCAAGTTCAATATGCCCCATCCGTTCACGACGTACTTTTGATTTTGTAACTTCTACACCACAACGGTCACATACAACATTTTTATAACGTAATCTTTTGTATTTTCCACAAGAACATTCATAATCTTTGGTTGGGCCGAAGATTTTTTCACAGAATAAGCCATCACGTTCTGGTTTTAATGTACGATAGTTAATTGTCTCGGGTTTTTTAACTTCTCCATAAGACCAAGAACGAATTTGTTCAGGACTTGCTAGTCCGACTTTTATTCCTTTAAAATTGTTTACTTCAATCATAGATCTTCCCCCTCCTCATCTTCGTCTAATAGGGTATCTCCTGGAAACTCTAAATCATCTAAGCTGTCACTCTCAAATTCATCTTCCTCTTCTTCGAAAGGCTCTTCTACATCTGGGATTTCTTCTGGTTGCATATCTATTTCATCAATTTTAATAATATCTTCTTTTTCTTCTTCTGCTTCAATTTCTTTTAAATCAAGTACTTCATCATTGTTATTAATAATTTGAACATTTAAGCCTAATGCTTGGAATTCTTTAATTAATACTCTGAATGATTCTGGTACACCAGCTTGATTTACGGTTTTACCTTTAACTAAAGCTTCATAAACTTTTACACGACCAATAACATCATCGGATTTAATCGTTAAGATTTCTTGAAGAACATGAGCAGCACCGTAAGCATATAATGCCCAAACTTCCATTTCTCCAAAACGTTGTCCACCAAATTGTGCTTTACCACCTAAAGGTTGTTGAGTAACTAATGAATATGGTCCAGTTGCTCTTGCATGTAACTTATCATCAACCATGTGATGAAGTTTTACCATGTACATAACACCAACATTGATTTTATGGTCAAAAGGTTCACCTGTACGTCCATTATAAAGAGTAACTTTACCGTCTTCGCTCATTCCAGCTTCTCTCATCTCTTCATGAATATCCTCTAAGTTTGCCCCGTCAAATACTGGAGTTGCATAATGAACACCTAATCTTTTACCAGCCATACCTAAATGAACTTCTAAGATTTGTCCAATGTTCATACGAGATGGAACACCTAATGGGTTTAACATAACATCTACTGGAGTACCATCTGGTAAATATGGCATATCTTCTTCTGGTAAAACTAAAGAGATAACACCTTTATTACCATGACGACCACTCATCTTGTCACCAACTTGGATTTTACGTTTTTGAATAATATATACACGAATTACTTTAAATACACCAGCTGGAAGTTCATCACTGTTTTCTTTTGTATAGACTTTAACATCATGAATAATACCTGCAGCTCCGTGTTCAACACGTAGAGATGTATCTCTTACTTCTCTTGTTTTCTCACCAAAAATCGCATGTAATAATTTTTCTTCACTTGTAAGTTCTTGAACACCTTTTGGTGTAACTTTACCAACTAGGATGTCGCCTTCTTTAACTTCTGTACCAATTCGTACAATACCTTCAGAATCTAGGTTTTTACGAGCTTCTTCTCCAACATTTGGAATATCTCTTGTGATTTCTTCAGGTCCTAATTTGGTATCACGACATTCAATTTCATATGTTTCGATATGTAAAGATGTATAAACGTCATCTTTAACTAAATGTTCGTTTAAGATAACTGCGTCTTCATAGTTATATCCATTGTAGGTCATGAATGCAACAGTCATATTCTTACCTAGAGCAAGTTCACCATGGTCTGTACTTGGTCCATCAGCGATTACTTGACCTGCAACAATTTTGTCTCCTTTATGAACTAAAGGTACATGATTGGTACAAGCTCCGGCATTGTTTCCTTCAAAATTTGCTAAATAATATACATCTTTTCCTTTAGCATTTAAGACAACAATTTTCTTAGAATCGGCATAGTCTACTACACCATCAGCCTTAGCAACTACACTACTTCCAGCATATTTTGCTGCGACACATTCTACACCAGTACCAACGATAGGTGCTTCAGCTTTTAAAAGTGGTACAGCTTGACGTTGCATGTTTGAACCCATTAATGTACGGTTGGCATCGTCGTAGTTCAAGAATGGAATACAACTTGTTGTAATAGAAACTACTTGACTTGGTGAAACGTCGACAAAATCTACTTTATCTTTACTTACCATAACGTTGTCGCCATTGTAACGAACGATTACTTCATCATCTACAATTTTATTGTTGTCATCCAAAGCAATATTTGCTTGAGAAATATAGTAATCTGTTTCTTCATCAGCAGTCATATAATGAACGTCATCCATTTGAACAACACCATCAACAACACGACGGTATGGAGTCATAATAAATCCGTATTCATTAATTTTTGCATATCCAGCTAAGGAAGTAATAAGTCCAATGTTTTGTCCTTCTGGAGATTCGATTGGACAGATACGACCATAGTGACTTGCATTAACGTCACGTACGTCCATTCCTGCACGGTCACGAGAAAGTCCACCAGGTCCTAAGCTTGATAAACGTCTTTTATCTGTTAACTCAGCAATTGGGTTAATTTGGTCCATGAATTTAGAAAGTTGTGAAGAACCAAAGAATTCTTTTAATACAGCTGTTACTGGACGGATATTAATTAATGATTTTGGTGTAATATCCTCAGTTTCTTGAGTCGTCATTCTTTCACGAATAACTCTTTCCATACGAGCCATACCTACTTGGAATTGTTTTTCAATTAATTCTCCAACTTGTCTTACTCGACGATTTCCTAAGTTATCGATTTCATCTGTGCTACCAATACCTGCATGTAAATTTAAATAGTAACTTACTGAAGCATATACATCAGGAATAGTTAAGCGTCTTTCTTCAACACTTTGGTCTACACCTAATATAGGAATAACCTTATCTGGATGATTTTTATCATAAACTTTTATTTCTTGAATTTGATCATATTGATCTAGCTCTTCATGAATTAAAACTTTATGTAAGCCAAATCCAGCTTGTAGTGCAGGTTTCATTTTTTCT
Source organism: uncultured Bacilli bacterium (assembly GCA_944371545.1). GTDB lineage: Bacteria > Bacillota_I > Bacilli_A > RF39 > UBA660 > Ventrenecus. Next base: position 5,864 of record CALVXT010000164.1, read on the forward strand.
AAAATATCTTTCGTTACAAGAGTATCTTTAGCAACTACAACGTTACCATCAGCATCTTTAATATCTTCCGCTAAAGTACAACCAACTAAACGGTCTGTTACATTTAATTTTTTATTAAATTTATAACGTCCTACTTTAGCTAAATCGTAACGGAAATGATCAAAGAAACGCATGATTAATTGGTTTTTCGCTGAATCTAAAGTAGCTGGTTCCCCTGGTCTTAATTTTTCATAAATTTCAATTAATGCTTCATCGGTATTTTTCGTACTATCTTTTTCAAAAGTATTTAAAAGATAATCATTTTCGCCAAATACATTTGTAATCTCTTCATTACTAGAAAGACCTAATGCTCTTAAGAAAGTTGTAATAGGTACTTTTCTTGTTCTATCGATACGGACAAATATTACGTCACGAGCATCTGTTTCGAATTCTAACCATGTTCCTTTATTTGGAATCATTTCACCAGTTAAAATACGACGTCCATTTTTATCAATCTCTCGTTTAAAATATACGCTTGGACTGCGTACTAATTGAGACACGATAACACGTTCTGCACCATTAATAATAAATGTTCCAGAATCTGTCATTAAAGGCATGTCGCCTAAGAAAATTTCTTGCTCTTTTACTTCACCAGTTTCATGAATAAAAACTCTTGCTTGAACCTTTAAAGGTGCAGCATAGTTTACCATTCTTTCCTTGGCTTCTTTAATTGAATATCTTGGTTCATCAAAGGAATAATCCCCAAAATCAATTGTTACATTTCCTGTAAAACTTTCCACAGGAAATAATTCGTCAAAAACTTCACGAATTCCTTCTTCTAAGAACTTTTGATAGCTCTTCTTTTGAACTTCCAAAAGGTCACTTAGTTCCATAGTATTTTTGCTTTTTGAAAAGCTTCTTCTTGTTCTGTAATCTCCACATTTTTTTAGTTTGTAAGCCACGATTTCACCCCATCCAATTTCTATTTTTTGAAAACTCTTTTAACGTCAAAAAAACTAACACGTCACCAATTTATAATTTTAACAACAATTTTTTTAGTTGTCAACGGTTTTCGCACGTACAATATAAAAACCTTTATCTTTATTAATCACCTCTAGCTTATATCTATCTTGAATTTCTTTCATAATACTTTTTACCCCTTGATCTTTTCGAATCACAAACCATAATTCGCCATTTTTTTCTAAAAAGTTTCTTGCTTCCAAAAGAATTTTTAAAACAACCTTTTTCCCGGCTCTTATAGGAGGATTCGTTACAATCAAATCATATTTTTTGGTAACATTTTCATATGCATCGCTTAAAAAAGCCGTTCCTTGCACTTTATTTTTTTCGATATTTTTTTCACACAAATGAATCGCTCTTTTATTTACATCTGTCATATCTACTGAGCAATGAAAATGTTTGGCTAGAACTATTCCAATAAACCCATAGCCACAGCCAACATCTAATATAGAAGAAACTTCTTTTTTTTCTTTCAAAATTGTATCGACTAAAAGTCTGCTTCCATAATCAATGTGATTTTTAGAAAAAACTCCTAAATCACTAAAAAAAGTGAAAACGCTCCCCTCGTTTTCAAAATCTACTTGCCTTAACTCGCTTTTCAGATTTTGATTATTTGTAAAATAATGTTCCAAGAAATCACCAGTCCATTAACGTTTAACTTTACTGATACTTTAGCAAAAAAAAGAAACGATGTCAATTCTTTATCGTCTCTTTTTTAATAACTTAGCAAAATTTTACAATTATGCAATTGTCCATTCATCATCACTATTTAACTCTGGACTATTTTCTTTGAATGTAGCTGTTTTTGGAGTTCCATTATCATTGAATGTGAAATCACCTTTAACAGTTACAGGAATTGTAAATTGATTTGTTTCAGCATTAAATGTGATTGATGGATCTGAAATTGTATCAACTGTTCCTTCTGCTTCATAGTATAGAATTCTTTCAGTGATATCTGTAGATGGACCTTCATGGTTAACATCATCTTCAGTAAATCTTTCTTTAGTGAATCCAAAGTTAACAGTGATTTGAGCTCCTAATTGAGCAAAATCATAGTTATCTACGTCTTGTCCTTCTAAGTATACATATACACGAACTTTAGTAATACTATTTGGAGCTAAAGTCATGAATTCAGGACGAGCTGTACCAGTTAACATTTTTTCAGTATCAGTAAATGTATCTAAATCAACTAATTCTCCATCATCAATTGATTTTGTATAAGTATTGTAAGCAGCACCATCGTATACGTCTACATTGCTTCCAACTGTAAGTTCTTTAGAAATTACGTAAGTTGGATAAGCTGTACCATCTTCTACTGTACCACATGCTGTACCTACATTATAAGAACTATCATCTTCAATAGTATCTCCAGTTGGAGTAGCTTTTCTTGTTGAACATGCTTCTTCATACCAGTTAATTGCGTTTTGAACGTGTTTAGTATCATTTGGTTCCCAAACTTGAGCAGTACGGCAAATACCAGTAATGTAATCAGCATCAGTATTTGTTCCATTATTTGCACATGTAATACTTGTAATTCTAGCAGCATCTTCAATTTCGGCACTAATTCTTCCGATTTGAGCGAAAGCTACACGTACAGAGTTTTCAATACCTGTATTTTGAACTCCTCCAGCTCCTAATGTAACAGCTGAATTTGTTGTTAAATAAATTGCTTCTTCATTTAATGGATTATTTTCTACATAATATTCTTCACCAGATAAGTTTTT